>DATIOH010000071.1:0-11381 GCA_035473375.1 Nocardioidaceae bacterium
TGCCAGTGGTCGGTCAGTGGTGAATCGCGGTGTGCCGGCCGTCACGCACGGTTGGAAACGGCGCCCGGTCAGCCCGTACCCTCGATGGCACCATGTGGTCCCAGCGTTCGGTTATCGACTACTCCCTGCAGCGGCGTGCGACGCTCACGACGCTCTTCAGCGGGGGCGCTGCGTCGATGTCAGACGTGTGTGACGCCGACCCCTACACGCTACGGGCGGCCAAGCACCACGGCGAACCGGTGCCGAGTCCCTGCCCGGTCTGCCGCAAGCCCGAGCTCCGCCACCTCTCCTACGTGTTCGGCGACGAGCTCGGACAGTTCTCCGGCCGGATCAAGTCGACCACTGAGATCGAGGCGATGGCACACGAGCACGGCGAGATCCGCATCTACGTGCTCGAGGTCTGTCAGTCGTGCGGCTGGAACCACCTCGTTGAGTCCTACGTCGTCGGAGACGGCGTTCCGCGCAAGCCCCCGCGCCGTCAGCGCACCGTCGAAGACGACGACTGACCCCGAGTCCCAGGAAGCCCGTGTCCGACACCCAACCGCCCTCCGGCGGCAGTTCTTCACCGCGTCCACCGCGTGCATCGAAGCGCGGCGGCGCGCGGAAAGCCGCGTCCGCCGACGGCGCGAAGCGATCGGTTCCGCGCGGCTCGAACCCGCCGAAAGGCAAGGGAAGCGGGAAGAAGGGCAAGCTCAAGTTCCGCGACACATCCGGCTGGCTGCGGACGAAGTTCGTCGCGCTCAAGACACTCAAATGGGGCTCGATCGTCGGGCTGACCATGGTCTTGATCGGCACGGTCACCGTCTACGCGATCTACCGGTCGATCGACATCCCCGACCCCAACACCGACTTCGAGGCGCAGACCACCACGGTCTACTACTCCGACGGCGAGCACGTGCTCGGCACATTCGCGCTGCAGAACCGCGAGAGCATTCCGCTGAGC
Organism: Nocardioidaceae bacterium; assembly: GCA_035473375.1. GTDB lineage: Bacteria > Actinomycetota > Actinomycetes > Propionibacteriales > Nocardioidaceae > DATIOH01. The sequence continues at coordinate 944 of DATIOH010000071.1, forward strand.
GAAATGCCGCAGTCCATTCAGGACGCCGTCATCTCGGCGGAGGACCGCAGCTACTACTCCAACAACGGAATCGACATCAAGGGCATCGTCCGGGCAGCGTGGAACAACCTGCACTCGAGTTCGATCGAGCAGGGTGCGTCGACGATCACCCAGCAATACGTCAAGATCCTGTACCTCTCACAGGAGCGCACCTGGACGCGCAAGATCAAAGAGGCGTTTCTCGCGGTCAAGCTCCAGAACGAGCAGAGCAAGGACCAGATCCTCGAGGGCTACCTCAACACGATCTACTTCGGCCGCGGGGCCTATGGCGTGCAGGCTGCCGCCCAGGCCTTCTTCGAGAAGGACGCCAAGGACCTCACCGTTCCCGAGAGCGCCGTGCTCGCGTCGGTGCTCAACTCGCCGACGGCACTCGACCCGGCGAACGGCAAGGACGCTCGACAGGCCCTGCTGGGGCGATATCGCTACGTGCTCGAGGGCATGGTGTCGATGGGAAGCCTCGACGCGGCGACGGCGGCGAAGTACGAGCAGAAGCTTCCGCCCTTCCCCGAGATCCGCGACGTCAACGCGTATGGCGGACAGAAGGGCTATCTGATGACGCTGGTCAAGAACCAGCTCATCGACCTCGGCTACAGCGAGAACGAGATCGAGGGCGGCGGCCTGAAGGTCACGACCACCATCGACTACAAGATGGAGCACGACGCCAACAAGACCGTGAAGCAGATGCGGCCGAAGCACCGCAAGGACCTTCACATCGCGCTCGCGTCGGTCGAGCCGGGGACCGGTGCCCTGCGCGCCATCATCGGCGGTCGCAGCTATCTGCAGAGCCAGCTGAACTGGGCGACGATCGGCGGCCAACCCGGGTCGACGTTTAAGGCCTTCGCGCTGGCGGCCGGCCTCGAGGACGGTTTCACATTGCAAGACATCCTCGACGGCAGCTCGCCGTACACCTACCCCGACGGCACCACCGTCCGCAACGAGGGCGAGAGCTTCGGCATCCCGACCGGCGTCTCGTACGGCCCGGTCACCTTGTTGCAGGCGACCGAGGACTCCATCAACACCGCCTTCGCCGACCTCGTCGTCAACATGGGTGCCCAGGGTCCGGACAAGGTCGTCGACGCGGCGGTTCGCGCGGGAATCCCGCGCAACTCGCCAGGGCTCGAGCCGAACCAGGGCGTCTTCCTCGGCAGTGCCACGATCCCAACCGTCGACATGGCCAACGGCTACGCGACATTCGCCGCGAAGGGTCAGCACGCCGACTGGTACGTCGTCGACAAGGTCACCGACGCGGGCGGTGTCTCGTACGCGCACAAGATCACGACCGACGACGCGTTCGACCCGCGGATCGTCAGCAACGTCACGTACGCGCTTGAGCAGGTCGTCAAGGTCGGCACGGGAACCAACGCGCAGGCGCTCGGCCGGCCGGCGGCCGGCAAGACCGGCACGGCGACGGCGATTGCGAAAGATGGCGAACAGCACGTGTCGTCGTCGTGGTTCGTGGGTTACACGCCGCAGTTGTCGACCGCCGTCATGTTCGTGCGCGGCAACGGACACGAGTCGCTCGACGGCGGATACCTCGACCCGTTCTTCGGCGGCACCTACCCGACGGAGACCTGGGCGGCGTACATGAAGCTCGCCTTGGAGGGCAAGCCGGCGCTCGACTTCCCCCTGCCGGCAGAGCTTCACGGAGAGAGCCCGACGTCCGTCCCCCCACCGCCGTCGAGCTCGGCGCCGACCACCTCAACTCCCACGACGCCGACCACTCCCACGACACCCACGACGCCGACCACTCCCACGACGCCGACGACGCCGACCACTCCCACGACGCCGACGACTCCCACGACGCCAACGACTCCCACGACGCCGACGACGCCGACGGCTCCGAGCGGGTCAGCACTTCCGCTGTCGCTGCCGTCGGCGACACCGTCGGCCGCGCCGTCCACCACCGTGCGGCGGCGGCGGACGCGACGGACACGGGGTCGCGGTCGGCGTGCTCTCGTCCGCCGCTGAGCCTTGGCCGGTCTCGGACATGGTGAACTAGGCCGGTGGCGTACCTGGGGCGACAGCGGGCCGGCGGAGACGTCGTAGCGCCGACCCTCGACGACCCGGTCGCCCGAGCGGCGAGCGGCGCCGTCGGTGGACCGCTCGGACGCCACGCCCTGACCGGCATGAGCTGGTGGACGCCGCTGCGCGTGATCATCGTCGTGGCAACCGTCTTCTTCGGGCTTGGCGTGGTCCAGAAGAGCCCGTGCGTGACGACCGCGTGGGACGAGCATCCGTCACCGTTCTCGTTCTCGCATCTGTGCTACTCCGACATTCAGTACCTCTACGTCGGTCGCGGGCTCGACCGCGGTGTCATCCCGTTCGAGCCGGCCGACGACATGCCCGTGGCCATCCGGCCGACAACGCTCGAGGGCTTCCAGAAACTCACGATCGAGTACCCCGTCCTCAGCGGCCTCTGGATGGGCGGCGCTGCCGTGATCACCAGTTGGATCGGCGGAACACCACCAGGCGGCGACGTGCCGAACTCGCCGGTGGCGACACAGCTCAAGGGCGAGTACCGCAGCGCCGTCTTCTGGTCGGTCAACGCCGTCGGCTTCTTCTTTGTCTTGCTGATCGCCCTCGCATTCTTGGTCAACGCGCAGCGAAGGCGACCGTGGGACGCGCTCTTCGTCGCCGCGTCGCCCTGCCTCGCGCTCGCGGCGATGATCAACTGGGACGTGTTGGCGCTGGGGCTCGTGGCGGCGTTCCTGTGGTCGTGGTCGACGCGAAGACCCGTCAGCGCCGGCATCTTCATCGGGTTGGGCACCGCCACAAAGCTCTTTCCGCTGTTCTTTCTCGGTCCCCTGCTCGTGCTGTGCCTGCGTGAGCGGCAGATGACCGAGTGGACGAAGACCTTCACTGCCGCCGTCGTCGCCTGGACCGTCGTCGACCTTCCGATCTATGTGTGGTCACCCGATGCCTTCAAGTGGTTCTGGGAGTTCAATGCCTCGCGAGGGCCCGACTACGGATCGCTCTGGCTCGTCGTCAGCAACTACAGCCCGAGCCACACCGCGAGCCCGCACACGGTCAACGTCACGACGTGGATCGTGTTCGGCGCCGCGTGCGCAGCGATCGCGCTGCTCGGCCTTCTGGCGCCGAGGCGGCCACGACTGCCGCAACTGCTGTACCTGACCGTGGTCGCGTTCCTGATCGTCAACAAGGTCTATTCGCCGCAGTACGTGATCTGGCTGCTGCCGCTCGCGGCGCTCGCTCGCCCCCGCTGGCGCGACCTCCTGATCTGGCAGGCCGCCGAGATCTTCTATTTCTTCGCGATCTGGATGCACATCGCCAACTTCTTCGTGGCGTCGGGCGCTCAGGACTGGGTCTACGCCCTTGCCGTCGTCTTGCGGATCCTGGCCGAGCTCTACATCGCCGCCCTCATCGTCCGCGACATCCTTCAGCCTTGGCGCGACCCCGTTCGCGCCGATGGACTGTCGGACGATCCGGTGGGCGGGTTGCTCGACGAGGGGATCGACGCCGAGCTCGATCCCGAGCACGACGTGGAGCACGAAGACCTGCCGCCTCCGCGACACCTTGATCCCGCGCCCGCCTAACCCGTCAGCGGTCAGAAAGTCCGCCCGAGCGGTCACGCTGTTTCGCAAACTGGATCCACTTTGTCGACGCGCTGCGTTCGCGGTAGGGCCGCTGCCCAGACAAAGTGGTTCCAGTTTGCGGGTTGGTGGGCGGAGCGGGGTTGGTCCCGGTCAGCTGATGTTGATGCGGTCGAAGGTGGTGGTGGTGAGGCGGACGTCGACGGGGATCTCGTCGCCGATGGACGGCGGCTCGACCGAGCTCGGGAGGAAGAGCAGGCTTACCTGCATATGCGGCGGCTCGGCGAACCAGCGCTGCCGGCCGCCGATGGAGAACGGCGACAGGGCGCGGCCGGTCGCTTCGAGGCTGCCTTTCGCCAGGCTGATGGCGCGTTGTCGAGCCGTGTCTGCGGCGGCCGGCGCCTCGAGCGCGATCCCATGCGCAGTGCCGCCCGATACCACGATCAGATGGCCGTCGCGGAGCGTCCGTCGCTGTCGATAGCCGACCCGGTCGCCGCGACCAATCGCGTGCACGTCGAGCACGGTCGATCTGGGGGACAGGGCGTCGCGGTCTCCGAGCCAGAGCGAGGTGCCGACCCGTGGCCGGAACTCGACGTCGTGATGAGCGATCCGGAGGGCGTCGAGCTCCGTGCCCGCCACGTGGCTGAGATAGCAGCGCGCCGGCTGGGCGATCCTCAGCCACGTGTCGACCTCTTCGACATGCCCGCCACCGAGCGGCAAGTGGAGGGCAAGCCCGTCGACGAGAACTCCAGGGTGAGTGTCGAAGGCCGTCCGCAGGTCGGCCTCGGTCAGCCCGTGCCGCCGCATCGACGTGAGCGCCTCGAGGACGACACGCGGTCGATCCTGCGACGACGCCGCGATCGCGGCGAGGTCGTCGAGGCGGCCGATGGTGTGCACGAGACGCCGGTCGGAAGGCGGGTCGAGGAACGGACGCCAGGGCTCGAGCACCATGACGTCGCCGGTGAATCGGCGGTCGACAGCCTCGATCTCGCCGTAGGTGCCGACAGCGACGGTGTCGACTCCAAGCCAGTCGGCCCGACGAGCGAGGCCCGCGACGGTGAATCCGTAGCCGTTGCCCTTCGCGACGGGTACGAGCCCCGGCGTCGCGTCGGCGACAGACCGCAGGTGGTCGCGCCAGCGCGGGCCGTCGACATACAGGGTCAGGGGCATCCGGGCGCTCCTATCGTCGCGCCAGGTAGAGCTGGAAGGCCTTGTAGAGCGGGCGGTTGAGCGGCAGGTCCCACTCGCCGGCGTACTCGACCGCGTGTCCGCCGGTCCCGACCTTGAACTGAATCAGCCCGACGTGGGGATCGTCGGGATCAAGGGTGTCGGTGATGCCGCGCAGGTCGTAGACGTCGGCCCCGACCGCCAGCGCGTCGGTGATCATCTGCCACTGGATCGCGTTGGAGCCGCGCACCTCCCGCTTGGCCGTCGACGAGGCGCCGTAGGAGTACCAGACATGCCCGCCGACGCGCACCCAGATCGTCGACGCGACGAGGTCGCGTCCGTGAATGGCGAAGTACAGCCGGATGCGGTCGGAGTCCTCGCGCAGCAGGGCGTCGAACATCGTGTGGAAGTACGCAAGGGGTCGGGGGGTGAATCCGTCCCGCCTCGCCGTCTCGACGTAGAGCTCGTGGAACTTCGCCAGCTGCGCCGGCGGCGCCTGCTCGACGACGACGCCCTCCTTGGCCGCACGCTTGATGTTGCGGCGCCAGAGCTGATTCATGCCGGCGAGCACATCGTCGGCGGTCCGGCCGGCGAGCGGGATCTGGAAGACGTACTGAGGCTGACCGGCAGCGAAGCCGTCGTCGGACTGCTGCGGCTGCCAGCCGCCCGCACGAAGCGCGTCGACGACGTGGCCGCCGATCTTGTCGCCGGAGTCGTCGGAGTCCGGTGCGACATCTCCGAGCCGATGCGCCGACTCGTCGGCGATCGCCTGCTTGATCGTCGCCGCGGACCAACTGCGCACCGCGACCGGAGGACCGAGGCGCACGCCGAACGCGCGCCCGCGCAGGTACGCGGCGAGCGCCGCCAGGCTGTCGCCGACGGCCGCGTCCGCCCAGTCGAGGAGCGGTCCCTCCGGGAGGTAGGCCAGCGACCGACTCACCACGGGCAGCCGTCGGTAGAGCACGAGCCCAGCGCCGATTAGCCGCTCGTCTCGAGACGAGTCGCCGTCGCGACGGAACCAGCCGAGCGACTCGTGGTCCCACTCGCTCTTGACCTCGGCCCAGGCCGGCGTCTGCAGGAAACTGGCGCTCGGCTGGCTGCGCAGAAAGGCCAGGTGGTCTGCGGCCGAGATCGGACGCACGACGGTCTGGCTCACGCTTGGAACGCTACCGGACCAGGGCATTCGGGCCGGCTTGCTGGAGGCGCGCAGAGTGGGCTATGCCACGTTCGTGCACTCGGTCAGTCGCGCTGGGGAAAGAGCTGTCCGTTGCCTCTGCACACCGCGCCATTTCGCGGAAGAGCCCCGGTCACGAGGTACGCGGCGGTCTTCGTCGAGACGCAGTGGCTGCGGCCCATGGCGACGTGACCCCATTGATCGAGGGTCAGCATCCGCGACCCCGCGAGGAGGGTGTTCACGAAGCGGGCGCCGCCGATCGGCGTGGCTGGGTCGTGCACATTGGCGACCAGCAACACCGGCGACGAGGTCGCGATGTGCCATGGGCCTTCGTACGCATCGGCGTGGGCCGATGTCGGGTAGTGCGCGCAGGGATTGGAGAGCCACACCCAGTCGCGGCTGAACCATGGACCTTGGCGGTCGGCGAGGGCGCCGGCCCGGATCCAGGCGCGAGGATTGTGCGGGTTGAGGGTGTCGGCGCACATGACGCCCTCGAGGGGCAGTGAGTACTGCTGGGCACGCATGGCGGGCCCGGCCGACGACGACAACACGGCCGGCGCGTACGGCATGCGGACCGTCGGGCCGCGCCGGAACAGGGCGATCGTGCGCTTGCCGGCCGGCTCGAGGCCGGCGAGCACCCGGTGCGCGACGCCGATCTCGTGCACGAGGAGGCGATAGGACGACGGCGAGTAGAGCGCACCCAGGGTGTTGTCGACGAGGTCGGAGTAGTAGACCTTCCCGCCGCCGACCGAGACCGGGCCGCGCTTGAGCCGATTGACGATGTCGCGCCAGTAGTCCGCGACCTTGCCGGCCAGCCGACATCGGTGCCGACCGACCCGGTCGCACTCTGCGAACCCGCTGACCAGCGCCTCCCATGAGCCGACCCCGCTGCCCACGCGGGCAAAAACCGGCCGGGTGTCGCCTTCGGCGCCGGTCGTCCACGCGCGTGGGTTCGCGACGCCGTCGAGGACCATGGCACCGACCTTGTCGGGGAAGAGTGCGGCGTAGGTCTGGCCGAGGATCGAGCCGTAGGAGATCCCGTAGTAGTTGAGCTGGGTGTCGCCGAGGGCCTGCCGGATGAGATCCATGTCGCGGGCCACGTCGGCCGTGCTCATGTGGTTGAGGATCGCGTTGTGGTCCTTCGCGCAGCCCTCGGCGAGGAACGTGTAGAAGTCGATCACCGGTGCCGCCTGCTCGGCCGTGCGCGGGATGAACTCACGCGGGTCAGGCGGGATCCGTCCGGGCGGCTGGCAGCGCACTCGGGTGCTGCGACCGATGCCGCGCGGGTCGATGCCGACGATGTCGAACCGCCGCAGCACTCGGTCGCCGAGCCGGTCGGCGAAGTACGGGACGAGGCGTGCCGCCGGGCCGCCCGGTCCGCCCGGGTTGATGAACAGCGTGCCGATGCGGTCGGCCTGGTCGTCGGCGAGGCGACGCGACATGAACAGGGTGGTTGTCCTGCCGTTCGGGTGGTCGTAGTCGAGCGGTACCTGGGCGCGGGTGCACTCGAGGTCGCCGCCGAGGCACGGCTGCCAGTCGAGCGTCGGAATCGGCGCCACGACGCCGGTGGTCGCCGCAGACGACGCGTCGACCCTCGACGCGGTGGATGCTCCGGCCGGGTCGACCAGCATCGCGGCGAGCACTCCCGCGAGAAGGGGGATCGCGACGGCGATGGTCCGCTTGCCACGGTGCCTGTCGTTGCGGCTGCGCAGCGATGTCGTGGATGTCATGGTCGTGACCCCCAAAGGCCGACGATGCGGCGCCGACGAGGAACTCCCGCGTCGCGGCGCGCGTGGCCGCATCGCCGCCACCGTAGCGGTGTCGCGAGTAGCCGGGCGATCGCGCTGCACGCTGAGCGACGGCCGCCAGACCCAGCGTTGTCGCAGCGTTGTCGCAGCGTTGTCGCAGCGCCGTCTCGCGGTGCTCGTGCGTTGTCGCTCCTCAGGCCACCCGCTCGCGCAGCCACGCGATGTCGGCGGACTGTCCGTCGCGGCCGCCCGGCGTCTCACACACAACGGGGCAGCCAGCGGCCCGCACGACGCCGACGAGGTCGTCGGGATCGATGTGGCCCTCGCCGAAGTTGGCGTGACGGTCGGCTCCGGAGTCGAATGCGTCGCGCGAGTCGTTGGCGTGGACGAGGTCGATGCGGCCGGTGATGGCCTTGACCCGGTCGACGATCGTCGAGAGGTCTTCGCCGGCCGCATGCGCATGGCAGGTGTCGAGGCAGAACCCGACCATCTCGCTGTCGCTGGCGCGGCCGATCGCCTCCCAGAGCATGTCGAGCCGATCGAGCTTGCGCGCCATCGCATTGTCGCCGCCCGCGGTGTTCTCGATCAGCAGCGGAATCGGCAGGTCGAGACCGTCGATGCACTTGCGCCAGTTGTCGATGCCGACCGCCGGGTCGTCGGACACCAGCACGTGTCCGCCGTGCACGATGACGCCCTTGGCGCCGATCGAGGCGGCCGTGAGGACGACCTGCTGCACGAGCTTGCGGCTCGGGATGCGGATCCGATTGTTGGTCGAGGCGACGTTGAGCGGATACGGAGAGTGGACGTAGAGGTCGATGCCGGCGCCGCCGGCGGCCGTCTTCAGTGCCTCGGCGCCGCCCGGGTACGAGATCGTCGGGCCCTTCCAGCTCTGCGGGTCGCCGAGGAAGAACTGCGCCAAGGTCGCGTCGCGTGCCTTGGCCTCGGCAATCGGGTCGGCGTCGTCGCCGTGGCCGCCGATGGCGAGTGTCGTCATGCTCGCCACGATAGAGGCCCGTGCCGACGATGCGGGAGTGGCTGGGATCAGGGTTCGGTCGGGGGAAACCCCCGTGAGTCCGGACGGGCCGGTTCGCTAGCGTGGGCAACGGCCATGCGATGGGGGCATGCACGCTGTGCTTCCACGAGCTGTCCGGGGCAAGGGCTCTGCGGAGGCCTGCCGCCCGTCACCTACCGGTGCACACCGAAGAGGACTTCATGACTGAGCCCGCTGGAACCTCGCCCCCCATCCCGTCGTCGGTGGCCGCTCGCGCAGTCGAGCTGCGCAAGATCTACGGTGCGGGCGACGCGACCGTCGCCGCCCTCGACGGTGTCTCGATCGACTTCGTCGCCGGCCAGTTCACCGCCGTGATGGGGCCGTCCGGGTCCGGCAAGTCGACCCTCATGCACTGCATGGCCGCGCTCGACGAGGTCTCGTCGGGCGAGGTCTATCTCGGCAGCGTCAACCTGGCCGGCCTCGGCGACAAGAAGCTGACCAATCTGCGCCGCGACCGAATCGGCTTCGTCTTCCAGGCCTACAACCTAGTCCCGACGCTGACGGCCCGCGAGAACATCGAGCTGCCGCTGTCGATCGCCGGTCGCAAGCCCGACCCGGCATGGTTCGACACGGTGATCGACGCCGTCGGCCTCCGCGACCGGCTCGGCCACCGACCCAACCAGCTGTCCGGCGGCCAGCAGCAGCGGGTCGCCTGTGCGCGAGCCCTCGTGTCACGGCCAGAGATCGTCTTCGCCGACGAGCCGACCGGAAACCTCGACTCGCAGGCGGGAGCCGAGGTCCTCGGCTTCCTGCGGCGCAGCGTCGACGATCACGGCCAGACCGTCGTCATGGTGACCCACGACCCGGTCGCTGCCGGCTACACCGATCGCGTCGTGTTCCTCGCCGACGGGCGGGTCGTCGACGAGCTGCGCAATCCGACTTCGGACGCCGTCCTCGAGACGATGAAGCGACTCAGCCAGCAAGTCGTCGCCGGCACGGCCGCGGGGGCCTGACCCGCATGTGGAAGGTCACCTGGCGCAACCTCGCCGCCCGCAAGCTGCGACTGGCGCTAAGCGCGTTCGCGATCGTCCTCGGCGTGGCCTTCGTCGCCGGGTCGTTCATCTTCACCGACGCCCTGACGAGCGCGTTCAACGGAATCGTCAAGGGCACGACGGCCGACGTCGAGGTGCACCCCAAGGGGGCCGACGACTTCTCCGCCGTTCAAGACACGCGAGTCCTCTCAGCGGGCGACGTGCACGATCTGCAGGGTCTGTCGCAGGCGTCGCAGGTCGTCGGCAATGTCTCCATGCAGAACGTCTGGGTGATCGGGAGCGACGGCAAGCTGGTCGGCGGCAACGGGCCGCCGGGCCTGGCGTTCAACTACAACGACATGACGTCGATCACCGGCGCCCAGATCATCACGCTGTCGCAGGGTTCGGAGCCGCACGGCCCTAACCAGATCGCGCTCGATGAGAACACCGCCGACAAGGCGGGCTACAGCATCGGAGACGAGGTAACCCTCGTGCCGCCGAGCGGAGACCTCACGATCAAGGTCAAGCTCACGGGCCTGGTGCGCTTCGGCTCGAGCGGCGGCCTGGTCGGGGCGACGCTCACGATCTTCGACACCGCCGGCATCCAGGAGCGGTTCTTCGACGGGCGCGACGTCTACACCGGCGCGCAGCTGACGACCGACCCCGGGGTCTCGCAGGCGCAGCTGACCGCTGCAGCCAATGCGGTGCTGCCGTCGCAGTTCGAGGCCGAAGAGGGC
>DATIOH010000072.1:0-7005 GCA_035473375.1 Nocardioidaceae bacterium
CTCGAGATCCGAGCGGCCGAAGACGAGACCGTCGAGATCGGCGCCGTGCTGGCGATCGTCGGGTCGGGCTCGCCGTCGGCGGCCGCCCCTCCGCACGATGCTCCAGGAGAGCCTGAGCCCGAACCAGAGCCACAACCAGAGCCACAACCAGAGCCACAACCCGAGCCGGAGCCGCCCGCCGCCGAACAGCCGCCACCCCCGCCTCCAACCGTGCAGGCCACTCCGGCCGCGACCGCGCCCGCCACGCCGGCCGCGGCAGCCCGGTCGAGCGAACCGTCCGACGACCGCAGCTACGTGACGCCGCTCGTCCGGAAGCTCGCCGCGCAGCACAACGTCGACCTGGCGGCCCTCACCGGCACCGGTGTCGGTGGCCGAGTCCGCAAGCAGGACGTCCTCGAGGCCGCCGAGGCCGCCAAGCGGGCCGCAGCACCGCCCGAGGAGCCGGCTGCGAGCGCCGCGCCAGCCGCCGCAGAGCCCAGCCCGCTACGAGGCACGACCGAGAAGCTGAGCCGGCTCCGCAAGGTGATCGCCGACCGGATGGTCGAGTCGCTGCGCGTGTCGGCCCAGCTGACCACCGTCGTCGAGGTCGACGTCACCGCGATCGGGCAGCTGCGGAGCAAGCACAAGGACGCGTTCGAGCAGCGCGAGGGCGTCAAGCTGTCGTTCCTGCCGTTCTTCGCGCGGGCCGCGATCGACGCGCTCAAGGTCTATCCGCAGGTCAACGCATCGATCGACACCGAGGCCGGCACCGTGACGTACCACGACGGCGAGCACCTCGGCGTCGCCGTCGACACCGAGCGCGGCCTGCTCGTCCCGGTCATCCGCAACGCCGGCGACCTGTCGATCGCGGGACTCGCTCGCAAGATCGCCGACCTCGCGGCTCGAACCCGTGACAACAAGATCAATCCCGACGAGCTGTCGGGCGGCACCTTCACGCTGACCAACACCGGCAGCCGCGGGGCGCTGTTCGACACCCCGATCATCAACCAGCCGCAGGTTGCCATCCTCGGCACCGGCGCCGTCGTCAAGCGGCCCGTCGTCCTGAGCGACGAGCGGCTCGGCGAGACGATCGCAGTGCGGCAGATGGTCTACCTCGCGCTGACCTACGATCACCGGCTGGTCGACGGAGCCGACGCCGCGCGATTCCTCACGACGATCAAGCAGCGGCTCGAAGAGGCGAACTTCGAGGCGGAGCTCGGCGGCTAAGACCCAGGCACACCCTGGATCACTCTGCAGTCGAGATGGCGTCGAGGTAGGCGCCCTGGTCGCCCGCGAGCTCGACGTCGAGCGGCAGCGACGCCCACCGGCAGACGAACGTCATGCCCTCGTCCTCGCCGTCGCCTGTCACCTGGTGCTCCCATGAGGCCGGCCCGCCGACGGGCGCCGACAGGTGGACGAACGTCGTCACCGACGGTCCGCCGGGATCGCCGAGCGCGACCTCGACACCGCCGAGCTGGGCGACGAACGTGAGCCCGGTCAGGCCGACTTCCTCGGCGACCTCGCGCGCCGCCGCGTCCTCGATGCCCTCGAACGGAAGCATTCCCCCTGCTGGGATCTGGGTGCCCGACGGCTGCTCGGGATCGTCGTCGGCATGGTCGAAGACCAGCAGCTCCGAGCCGGTGCCGGTCGCGCGCGTGACGTAGCAGGCGACCCGGCGTCGGAACCCGTAGATCGGCATGCTGTGAGGCTAATGGCTGACTTAGCAGGCAGGATGGACGGATGCGGATTCTGCTGGCCGGCGCGTCGGGCTTCATCGGCACGGCGCTCGATGGGCGGCTGCGCGACGACGGGCACGAGACGCGTCGGCTGGTGCGGCGGCCGCCAGGGTCGGCGACGGAGATCCAGTGGGACCCCCACGGGTCGCCGCTCGAGCGCGGGCTGGTCGACGACTACGACGCCGTGGTCAACGTGGCCGGCGCCCCGATCGCCCACTGGCCTTGGACGGCGAGCTACAAGCAGACACTGCTGACCAGCCGGACCAACACGACGCGAACCCTCGCCGAGGCGATCGCCGCCGCCGACAAGAAGCCAGCCCTGGTCAATGCCAGCGCGGTCGGGTACTTCGGCGATCGCGGCGACGAGAATCTCGACGACGAAAGCCCGCCAGGCACCGACTTTCTCGCCCGTCTCGTGCAGGAGTGGGAGGCGGCGTCAGCGGCTGCGGTCGACGCCGGCGCCCGGGTCGCGCGAATCCGAGCGGGAATCGTCCTGCAACGAGACGGAGGCATCCTCAAACTCGCCCGGATCCCGTTCTGGCTTGGCCTCGGCGGCCGCATCGCCGGGGGCGAGCAGTGGTTTCCGACGGTGTCGCTTGTCGACTACCTCGATGTCGCGAGTCGGCTCGTGGCCGACGACTCGATGTCGGGATCGTTCAACGTGGTTGGCCCGGAGCCTGCGACCAACGCGGACTTCACGCGCGCGCTCGGCCAGCGGCTGCGCCGCCCGACGGTGGTCCCCGTGCCCGGGTTCGCCGTGCGCACGATCACAGGCAACGACCTGTCGGTGCAGCTGCTCGGCAGCATTCGGGCACACCCACGTCGGTTGCTCGAGGCCGGCTACGAGTTCCGACACCCGACCGTCGGCGATCAGCTCGACGCAGCGCTCGCCTGAGCCCGAACGGCTGCGATCTTCCACCGGCCGTCGACCCGCCGAAGCACGATCACGTGCGCAGTCGGCTGGTCGGCAGGCAGACGGACGACGACGCCGGCTGCAGTGCGCACCCGCATCGTCGCAAGCCGATCGGTAGCGGCGAGGACGACCATGTGGGGGCCGCGGCTGACGAGCTGCACCTCACTGAACACCAACCGGACGCCCCGCGGCTGCAGGCCGCGAGCCTGATATGCGGCCAACATGGCGCGGTCGGCACGCAGAGACGGCGACGACGGGGTGTAGACGGCGTGCAGCGCGGCTGGGCGTCCAGCCTGCCAGGCGCTGGCACGCCGATCGTCGAGCCGCTCCAGGACGCGCTGCCAGTCGTCGGACGTGGTGAGCCTAGGCACGGCAGCGGCCGTCGGCGGCGGGTCCTTCGTGACGACCACGACCGCGGCGACCGCGACCGCCAGGACGACGACGGACAGCCACAGAGTGCGGCGGCGACCGACGCGACCGGCTCGCCGATGCCTCGAACGCGGCTCAGATCGGGACCTCACTGCCCAACTCTGACCGAGTCGCGCCGTCGTCCGGGTCAGTTGTCCACAGGCGAGGCACATCCGAACAGCCGTCGGCGCCGAATCCGAACAGCGACGTCTCGCGAAGTCGTGCGAGAACGCACCGCCGTGTGCACACTCGGCATCTAGATGGGAGGTCACAGCGTCATATGTCTGCGAAGTCACTCTTGAGCGAGTCACGTGCCGATCTGGCAGCGCAGGTCGCCCGACAGATCGCGCGCCTGGCCGCTCGCCGCGTCGACGTGCGATTCGAGTTCCCCGACGGCTCTGCCTGGGGCCCTGAGCGCGGAGCAGCGCCGGTGCTCGCGCTGCACTCACCGGAAGCGTTCTACCGACGCCTCGCGGCCGACGGCAAGATGGCCTTCGGCGAGGCGTATGTCGCCGGCGAGTGGGCTCCGGGGCACGACACCGACCTCGCGGATCTGCTCGTGCCGTTTGCGGCCCGGCTCGCCGACCTCGTTCCGGCGCCCGTGCGCCGGCTCCGGGGCGTGATCGATCGGCGGCTGCCACGTCATACGGCGAACACCCGCGAAGGCGCGCGATCGAATATCGCGGCGCACTACGACATGTCGAACGACCTGTTCGCGGCGTTCCTCGACCCGAGCATGACGTACTCGTCGGCCTGGTTCGACGAGCGGGCGATGAACAGCGAGCCGCTGGAGGCGGCCCAGCTGCGCAAGATCGACGGCATCCTCGATTTCGCTCGCGTGACAGCGGGGACGCGCGTCCTCGAGATCGGCTCTGGGTGGGGGTCGCTCGCCATCCGGGCCGCCGAGCGCGGCGCCCGCGTCACGTCGGTCACGCTGTCGGCCGAGCAGGCAGAGCTGGCCAACGAGCGCATCAAGGACAGGCGCCTCGACGACCTGGTCTCGATCGAGCTCTGCGACTACCGCGACGTGGCGGGCGAGTTCGACGCGGTCGTCAGCATCGAGATGATCGAAGCGGTCGGCGAGGAGTACTGGCCGGCCTACTTCCGTGCGATCGACGGAGCTCTCGCCCCAGGCGGCCGGGTCGCCATCCAGGCGATCTTGATGAGCCACCAGCGGCTGGAGGAGACCCGCGACTCGTACGGCTGGATCCACAAGCACATCTTTCCGGGCGGTGTGATCCCGTCGATGCAGGCGATCGAGGACGTGTGCGCCGCCGACACCTCGCTTCGTGTGACCGACCGCCGCGAGCTCGGCGTGCACTACGCCCAGACACTTCGCCGCTGGCGAGGTCGCTTCTGCGACAACTGGCCCGCCATCCGAGAGCTCGGCTTCGACACCGCCTTCCGGCGCACCTGGGAGTTCTACCTCGCGTACTGCGAGGCGGGCTTCCGCTCGCGGTACCTGACCGTGAGCCAGCTTCGGCTGGCGAGGGTCACCGACGGTTTGGGGCGCTAAGGCACGATAGAGCCGTGAGCGACGGCGGCCCGACCTACGAGTACCCAGGCTTCGACGACGTCGCCGTCGCCTACGAGGCGGGGTGGGATCTCCAGCGCCGACGGCACGCTCAGCGGGTCGCAAACGACATCGACGACGTCGTCATCCTCCTCGAGCACCTGCCGGTCTACACGGCCGGCAAGCGGACAGAGCCCGGCGACCGCCCGGTCGACGGCACCCCGGTGGTCGAGGTCGATCGCGGCGGCAAGATCACCTGGCACGGCCCCGGGCAGCTGGTCGGCTACCCCATCTGCAAGCTGGCGTCGCACGTCTACGTCGTCGACTATGTCCGCCGACTCGAGGAGGCGCTGATCCGCGCCTGCGCCGATCTCGGCGTCGCAACCGGGCGGGTCAAGGGCCGCAGCGGCGTATGGGTCGCAGCCGACGCGACACGAGCTGAACGCAAGGTCGCTGCCCTCGGCGTGCGAGTGTCGGCGGGCGTCACCATGCACGGATTCGCGCTGAACTGCGACAACGCCGATGCGCCATTCGCCGCGATCGTGCCGTGCGGCATCGCCGACGCGGGCGTCACCTCGCTGAGCGCCGAGCTCGGTCGCGACGTGACCGTCGCGGAGACGCTGCCGGCAGTGCAGCGGCACCTCTCGGAACTGCTTCAGTGGCGCGAGTACGACCGCTCTCCCGACATCGCCCAGCCGCTGAGCCGCGTAGGGTGGTTCGCGTGACAATTGCGCCAGAAGGACGCAGGCTTCTCCGGCTCGAGGTGCGCAACGCCGAGACGCCGATCGAGAAGAAGCCGTCCTGGATCAAGACGCGGGCCACCATGGGGCCTGAGTACCAGGAGCTTCAGGCACTGGTGCGTCGCGAGGGTCTCCACACGGTCTGCCAAGAGGCCGGCTGCCCCAACATTTTCGAGTGCTGGGAAGACCGCGAGGCGACCTTCCTCATCGGCGGCGACCAGTGCACCCGCCGGTGCGACTTCTGCCAGATCGACACCGGTCGGCCCGAGCCGCTCGATGTCGGAGAGCCGATGCGGGTGGCCGAGAGCGTCCGCACGATGGGCCTGCGGTACGCCACCGTCACGGGCGTCTGCCGCGACGACCTCGACGATGAAGGTGCCTGGCTGTACGCCGAGACGATCCGAAAGATTCACGAGCTCAACCCCGGCGTCGGCGTCGAGATGCTCGCTCCCGACTTCAGTGGCAGCGCAGACTTCCTCGGCCAGCTGTTCGACGCTCGCCCGGAGGTATTCGCCCACAACATCGAGACGGTGCCCCGGATCTTCCGTCGAATCCGCCCTGGCTTCCGCTACGAGCGATCGCTCGATGTCCTGCGCCAGGCTCGCTCCCGCGGTCTGGTGACGAAGTCCAACCTGATCCTGGGGATGGGCGAGACGCGCGACGAGGCGGTCGACGCCTTGCACGACCTCAGGTCGGTCGGCACCGAGCTCGGGACGATCACGCAGTATCTCCGGCCGTCGGCGCGGCATCACCCCGTCGAGCGGTGGATCAAGCCGGAAGAGTTCGTCGAGCTGAGCGACGAGGCGACCGCGATGGGCTTCGCTGGCGTGATGAGCGGTCCGATGGTTCGCTCGTCGTACCGGGCCGGACGTCTCTACCAGCAGGCACTAGAGTCACGACGGCCCGTCGGCGCAGAGAACTGACCGCACGGCGCGGGTCGCAGCACGGAGCGCGGCAATTAGGGGAGAAGGGCGCAGTCATGGCAAAGGGCGACAGCCCCGAGAAGAAGCAGGGCACTTTCCGGCGCCTGATCGAGGCGTACCGGATCACCAAGCGCACCGACAAGCACATCGGGCTCATCTGCCTGGCCTGGGCCCTCGCGGCCGGGCTGGCTGTCGGCGCCGTGTTCTGGTTCCTCATCCACCCCCTCGCCGGACTCGTCACCGCGGTCGCAACGATGCCACTCGCCTTTCTCATCGTCTTCGGTCGCCGCGCCGAGCGGTCGGCCTACGCGCAGCTCGAGGGCCAGCCCGGCGCCGCCGCAGCCGCTCTCGGAGTGCTCAAGCGCGGGTGGAACGTGCAGAACGCCGTGGCCGTCACCAAGAACCAGGACCTCGTGCACCGAGTCGTCGGACGTCCCGGCATCGTTCTCGTCGGCGAGGGCAACGAGACCCGGGTACGCCACCTGCTCGGTGTCGAGAAGAAGAAGCATGCGCGCGTCGTCGGAGAGATACCGATCTACGACATCGTCGTCGGTGACTCCGGAGACGAGGGTGTCGTGCCCATTCGCAAGCTGTCGAAGCACGTATCGAAGCTCCCTCGCAACATCAAGCCGGCCGAGGTCACCGACGTCCTCCAGCGGCTGAAAGCACTCGACGCAGCCCGCCCGCAGCTCCCGATGCCCAAGGGCCCGATGCCGACCAACCTGCGCCAAGCCCGCGCTGCCATGCGCGGCGGCCGTGGCTCCGGCAGTCGCTGAGCTCATCCGGGACGGGC
>DATIOH010000073.1:0-4399 GCA_035473375.1 Nocardioidaceae bacterium
CTCGGCGGCGTGGTTATCGTCGGGAGCATCGCGGTCGCCATCGCGGTCGTCTTGCTCGCCCCGCGCGACCTGCACTCGGCGGTCGAGTTCGCCGTCGATCCGGGGCGACTGAAGGCCTTCGCGATCGCCGTCGCGATCGGCGTCGTCGCGTGGATCGCCGTCGTCATGACGACCTACCTCATGGTGCGCCCGCTCGGCGTGGAGCGCTGGAAGACCATCGGCGGCGGCGTCGTCGTAGGCGCGCTGTGCCTGGCGGTCGCGGCGCCGGTGACGATCGCCGCAAAGTACGCGATGGTCGAGGCCGACCTCGTCCAGACTGTCTTCCCCGAGCATGTCGACAGTGCGACGACGCCTCAGCATGTCACCGCCGACGACCCCTGGGGCGGCCGAAAGCGCGTCAACATTCTCCTGCTCGGCGGCGACGGCGGCATCCACCGAATCGGAGTCCGCACCGACTCGATCATCTTGGTGTCGATCGACACCGAGACCGGCAAGGCGATCACGTTCAGCCTGCCGCGCAACATGATGTACGCGCAGTTCCCGAGGAAGAGCCCACTGCACGACCTCTATCCCAACGGCTTCGGTGGCGAGGGCGACCCCGGCAACTGGATGCTCAACGCCGTCTATCGCGAGATCCCGCTGCTTCATCCGCACGTGCTCGGAAAGTCCGACAACGAAGGAGCCGACGCTCTCAAGCTCGCCGTCCAGGGAAGCACCGGCATGAAGGTCGACTACTACGTGCTGATCAACCTGAGCGGCTTCCAGCAGTTGGTCGACGCAATGGGCGGCGTCACGGTCAACATCAATGAGCCGATCGCGATCGGGGGCCGCACCGACCTCGGCGTTCCGCCGACCGGCTATCTGCAGCCTGGCCCGAAACAGCACCTCGACGGCTGGGACGCGCTCTGGTACACCCGCGGCCGCTACGGATCAGACGACTACCAGCGCATGGACCGGCAGCGATGCATGATCAACGCGATCGTCGACGAGGCCGATCCGTTCACGCTGCTGCGTCGCTATCAGGCGCTGGCGAAGGCGAGCAAGGACCTGGTCCGCACCGACATCCCGCGATCGCTCCTCCCCGACTTTGTCGACCTCGCCCTCAAGATGAAGGACACCCGGGTCAAGTCGGTCGTGTTCCGATCGTCGGACGAGTTCAATCCCGGCGATCCCAACTACGACTGGATGCACGAGACCGTCGACCGCGCGCTCGAGGCGCACAACGGCACCGGCCACCACAAGCCGAAGGCCGAGGAAGACAGCAAGAACGCGTGCGCGTACCACCCAGTTTCGTAGCGGTGTCGTTGCAACGGTGTCGTCGTAGCAGCTTCGTGAACAGTCGTGGACTGGCGATCCCCGGGTCGGTCAGTAGCCCACGACTCGATGCATCCGCACGAATGTGTTGCGGAATCCCAGCGCGGGCCACGCGCGCGACGACAGCAGATTGGTGACCCGCCAGTCGGTGACGATCGACGGATAACCGGCCTCGGTCGACCACCAGATCACCGTCTCGCCGAGAGCACGGCCGGCGCCGAGGCCGCGATGCTCGGAAAGAACGGCGGCGAACCCGAGGAATCCTGCGCTGTCGGGACGGATCAGGCCGTTGTTGGCGCCGGACTTCTCTATCGAGCAGCCGACTGCCGACCCGACGACGACCCCGTCGCGCTCGGCGACGAACGTCGCGAAGTCGGGATCGTCGAAGTCGTCCTCCCACTCGGCAATCCCGTCCTCGAGGGTCGGGATGCGGCCCGACGAGAAGACCGGCGACCGGCCCTGGTGCTCCGGCAGAGCAACCTCGAGGGCCGCGAGCACGGGAATGTCGGAGCGATCGGCACGCCGGACGACTACTCGCTCTGGCGGCGGGAACGGCCCGGTCACCGCCTGCTGTAGCGCGTGCATGTGCTGCTGGCCGAAACCGACGCGCGACCAGGCGTCGCGCAGGTCGATGTCATGCCATGGAACCACCGAGAAGTGGGCAGTGCGCCCCTCGTCGACCCATCGCGCCGCCGCGAGTCCGTACAGGTCGCGAAGCGTCTCGGCCTCCTCGACCGCGTGGCCGGCCGACTCGACCCACATGTTCGGGCCCCAGGCGGATGCGTCCTTCGGCGCGCCCAGCAGATAGCCGACGACCCGGCCGCCCGTCGTGGCGACGGCTCCCGACGCGCCATCGACCTTCGTCACCGCCGCGATCTCCTGCTCGGCGACCGCCGGGTCCTCGTACCGCGGCGATAGCAGCGGCTCGAACGCCCGCTGACGCTGGTGGCGGGCGGCAAGCAGTCGGCCTGCGTCGGGGAGGAACTCAGGCGCGAAGGGTTGAAGCTCGATTCGTGGCACGGACCGAGAGCCTAAAGCGACGCGTCTCGCACCGCGACGCATTTCTTTCGTGATGCTCCCGCGATGCGACAGACTCGCGTTGAGCGCCTGGGGACCGACCCGGCCAAACCTCCCAATCGAGCCCCAAGGAGACCGCATGGGTTCGCAGTCCGACCGTGACCTCGGCGACATCCTCGGCGTCTGGGGCCATCCCGACGACGAGGCGTGGCTCTCCGCCGGCCTGATGATGACCGCCATCGCCGCCGGTCGGCGGGTCGTGTGCCTGACGGCGACCAAGGGCGAGGCCGGCTTCCCCGACGACGACCCGCGATCGGCGGACGAGCGGGCCGCTGTCCGCGAGGCCGAGATGGCCGCGAGCCTGTCCATCATCGGCGTTACCGAGCACCGCTATCTCGGCTATGCCGACGGCGGGTGCGCACACGTGCCTGACGACGAGCCGGTCGAGGCGATCGCGGCACTCATCGAGGAGATGCGCCCGGCCGTCGTGCTCACGTTCGGGCCTGACGGCGGCACAGGTCACTTCGACCACGTTGCCGTGTGCCGATGGGCGACGCAGGCCGTCGCGCGCGCGGCTCGGCCCGACGTCCAGCTGATGTACATGACGAAGAGCCGGGCCTGGAACGACGACTTCTTCGCCGGCATCGATCCGTCGACCGTGATGATGATCGAGGGCATGGAGATCGAGAGCGTCGAAGACTCCGAGCTCGAGGTCTGGTACTCCTGCGAGGGCGACATCCTCGACCGCAAGGTCGCGGCGATGCGCGCGCAGGCGAGTCAGATCGAGCCATTCGTCGAGATGGTCGGCGTCGAGCGGTTCCGTCAGCTGCTCCGCGAGGAGTTCTTTCGTCGCCCCCGCGAGGGCGACGACGAGATCCTCGCGCGAATGACCGAGCTTGGCCGCGCCGATTCTGCGGAGTAGACGCCGACGACCCTGATGACTCTGCCGCGAGGCGCGTACGGAGGCCGCGGCTAGAGCTCTGCGAGCACGTGTTGGTTGATGAGCCGCTCGGTCAGCTCGTGGGCTTCCGGCAGGCTGAAGTTGTCGCTCGTGACGGTGACGACAAGCCGGTCGTCGGGAAACACCGCCACCCGGCTGCCGCCGAAACCGGCCATGTAGTGGCAGCGCCAGTCGCGCGCGTCGACGCCCATCGTCTTGAGCCACCAGAGATAGCCGTACTCGGTCTCGTCGTCGACCTCGACCTTGGGCGTGGTCGACGCGTCGATCCACCCGCGAGACACGACCTGACGCCCGCCGCACATTCCGCCGTCGAGGGCGAGCTGGCCGAGGGCCAGCAGGTCGCACGACGTCAGCCGCAGGCCTCCGGCGGTCATCGCCATGCCCTCGGCTGTGCGTGCCCACTCGGCGCCGGAGATCCCGATCGGCTCGAAGAGTCGGGTCGCGGCGAAGGTCTCGATCGGCTCGCCGATCGACTCCTCGAGAGCCCGGCCGAGCAGCACTGCTCCTGCCGCGCAGTAGCTGAAACGACGGCCGTACGGATACTCCTCCGGCTGCTGCTCCCACGGCTGGTAGTCACGCACCGGGAGGTCGAGCGCGAACTTGGCCCAGTCGGGGGTGAGATACATCCGCTCCTGATGGCCGCGCGAGTACATGTCGCTGTCGTCGCCGTCGAGCGGCGAGCTCATCGTCAGGAGGTCTTCGACGGTGATGGCGTCTTTGCGGGGGTCGGGGTTCTGCACCGCGTCGCCGACGCTGACGATCTTGGCGATCTCGGTGTCGACCGACGTGAGCAGGCCATGGTCGATTGCGATCCCCACCAGATACCCCGTGACCGTCGTCGTCAACGAGCGGGTGTCGTGGAGCGTGCCGGCGCGCGTCATGCCGAAGTAGGACTCGCGCACGATCTCGTTGTCGTGTGCGACGACGACGGACGTGATCTTGCCGAAATCGCCACTCGCGACGGCGCGGTCGAGCCCCGCGAGAGCACGGCGGGCGTGCCTGCCGCCCGCCACCAAGACGTCCATTGGGATGAGGGTGACACCCTTTCGCCCTATTTCGACGACGGCTCGCCGGGATCGACCTCGCCCTCGCGCTCGTCGCGTTCGG
>DATIOH010000074.1:0-4418 GCA_035473375.1 Nocardioidaceae bacterium
GACTCGCGGACGTCGACGGTGTCGACGTCGTCCCAGAACTCGTCGTGCGGCCGATGCACCAGAGCGAGCATGACCTGCCACCAGCGCGCGTCGCCGTCGGGCATGACGTCGTCGGGCAGCTGATCGGCGAACGTCTGCTCGAGCAGCTGGCGCCAGAACACGTTGAAGTACGCGGCGCCCGGCGAGTCTGCGTCCTCGTGGAAGTCCCAGCCGGCCAGCGCCTTCTGGCCGGCCTGGTAGTAGCCGGACGGCAGGTCGATCGAGAGCAGCAGCGGCCGCAGCCGACGCGCGAGTGTGCAGTAGTCGTCCAGCTGGATCGTCGCCATGTCGTCGACGGTCAGGCCGTCGCTCTGCGCCAGGAGATTCTCGATCCGCGCAGCCCGATAGCCGGCGTCGAACGAGTCGCCGATGTAGTACGGGTAGTTCGACTTGGCGACGGCCTGATTGGCCGTGACGATCATGCCGTCGGCGGGGTCGCGGACGTTGGGCAGCGCGTCGTACGGGATGTACCCGCTCCACTCGAACGCCGGATTCCAGCCCGGCGACGGCCAGTCGCCGTGCCCGGTGCGCCGAATGGGGATCCGTCCCGGCGCCTGGTAGCCGATGTGGCCTTCGGCGTCGGCATAGACGAGGTTCTGGCTCGGCGCGACGAACGACCGGGCCGCCTCGCGGAACGAGTCCCAGTCGTGCGCCTGGTCGATCCCGAAGAGCGCGTCGGCGGTGCGGCCGGGCTTGAGCGCCGTCCATCGCAGGGCCACCGCATAGCCGTTGCCCCGATCAGGCGCCGACGGCGGCGTCGGCGCATCTGCCCCCACGGTCGCGTAGTCCTGGCTGACGTCGCTGATCAAGGGCCCGTGGCGCGACGCGCGGACCGTGATCGTGACCGGATCCTCGCCTCGGATGACGAAGGTCTCGCGCCGAGTCGTCAAGGGCAGCTGCTTGCCGTCGTACAGATACGTGTTGTTGTCGCTGACCTTCTCGAGGTAGAGATCCTGAACGTCGGGTCCGAGGTTGGTGAAGCCCCAGGCGATGTCGGCGTTGTGCCCGATCACCACGCCGGGCAAGCCCGCAAATGTGAAGCCGGAGACGTCGAACGGGCATGACTCGGAGATCTCCCTGCAGTGCAGGCCCATCTGATACCAGACCCCGGGCATCGTCGGAGCGAGGTGCGGGTCGTTCGCGAGGATCGGGGCTCCGGACGCGGTATGGGCTCCCGAGACGGCCCAGGCGTTCGACCCGATTCCAGTGCCGTCACCGAGGACGGTCTGCACAGCGTCGACCGACGCCTTCGCGTCGCGGATCGCGCCCGCGTCGCCGACGGGAAGCCGCGGCGCCTCCGGAAAGCGGGTGCCTGGTCGCTTGGCGTCCTGTTCGAAGACGCCGTCGACGATCGCGCCCTGATCGACGATCGGCCGATGCTGTGCGTACGGGTACGCCGGGAAGAGCTGGCCGATCTGCCGACGGCTCAGTCGCACGGACTCGAGCGACCGCTCGAGCTCGTCGTCGATGTTGCCGCCGAGGTCCCAGGCGATGGCCTTCAGCCACGACAGCGAGTCGGCTGGCGTCCACGGCTCGGGCGTGTAGTCGAGGCCGTCGAGGTTCAGCGCGGCGTACTCAAGCGACAGCCTCGATCCGTCGTGGTCGGCGAGGTAGGCGTTGACGCCGGCCGAGAATGACTCGAGATAGCCGCGGGTTGCCGGAGACAGCAGCGGCAGCTCCTCCTCCGCGACGTCGCGCCAGCCGAGGTCGCGCACGAACATGTCGGTCTCGAGCGCGTCGTGGCCGAACATCTCGGCCAGCCGACCGGCCGCGACGTGGCGGCGGAAGTCCATCTCGAAGAACCGGTCCTGGGCCTGGACGAAACCCTGGGCGTAGAAGAGGTCGGACGACGTGTCGGCGTAGATCTGCGGGACGCCGTTGCTGTCGCGTATCACCGTGACATCCGCGTCGAGCCCCGGAACCTCGATCGTGCCGTCGGTCTGCGGGAACGACCGGCGGACCGTCCAGTACGCCGTCGCGGCGCCGGCGAGCAAGAGCACCACGATGACCCCGGACGTCCAGACGAGGATCTTCTGCCAGGCCGACACGGGCTCCATTGTGCATAGCCGGTGCGAAGCCGCCGGCAGCCAGTGCCCCGCGTCGCGCTCGCCGCGACGACCATCCGACGCCCCGCGACGCCATGCGACGACCAGGGGGTGCGACGTCCGCTGTTTCTTTGCGTGCGGCCGATCCCTGCCCCACAATGGAGGCGCGGCGTTAGCAGTCGCACCACCAGAGTGCTAGAGAGTGCTAGCCGGTCCTCACAGCCAGAGCCGAGGAGAGTCTGTGCCCGTTTACGAATACGCCTGCACTGAATGCGGCGAGAGCCTCGAGGTGAGGCAGGCCTTCACCGACGACCCGCTGACCGAGTGCCCGGTGTGCTCCGGACGGCTGCGCAAGGTGCTCAGCCCAGTGGGCGTCGTCTTCAAGGGCTCGGGCTTCTACCGCAACGACTCACGCAAGGCCGAGAGTTCCTCCGGCGTGGCCGGCGACAAGAAGTCGTCTGAGGGCGCAGCGGCGAAGGAGTCGTCCGGCTCGAAGTCGTCGGACTCGAACGGATCGTCAACCGGCACAAGCGACGCCGGGTCGTCGTCATCGACGTCATCGACGTCGTCGGGGTCCGACACGTCGTCCGGGTCGACCTCCAAGCCGACGGCCTCAACCGCCTCCTGAGCCGCCAGGTCTGTGGACGACGGCCGCGAGCGAGTCGTCGACTCCCCTAATGTCTGGCCGCGTGCCAACCTCATCGCCCGACCTCCGCGCTGTCGCCACGACGTGTCGGCGTCTCCTCATCCGATACCGGCGCGTCGGTGCCGCCCTCCTGACGTGCGCTGCAGTGCTCGCCGGGCTCGGCGCACTCACTCCCCCTCCTCCGCCGTCTGCAATTGCCGTGGTCGCGGCCCGCGACCTCGCCGCCGGCGTACGGCTGACATCGAGCGATCTGCGCACCGTGCGGGTCGCTCGCCCGTTGATCCCGACGACCGGCGCGCTGATCGAGCCGGCGGCGCTCGGCGAGGTGCTCGCTGCGCCGATGCGGGCCGGACAGGTGCTGACCGATCGCTCGGTGATCGGGCCTTCGCTGCTCGCCGGGTACGCGGCGGGCACGGTCGCCACGGCGATCCGGCTGCCCGATGCCGACATCGCCGCGCTGCTGCACACCGGCGACCGAGTCGACGTCTACAGCTCGGTCGCCGACGTCGGCGAGCCGGCCACGCTCGTCGCCGCCGCCGTCGCCGTCATCGCGGTGCCCGAGCCCAACGACGAGGTCCGCCAGAGCGGCGCGGTCGTCGTGCTGGCCGCGACGCCCGACCAGTCGGCACGGCTGGCGGGCGCGGCGACGACGGCGGCGCTGTCGATCGACATCCGGCCGTGACCGCCGTCAGGTGCCGAGAGCGCCGCGAGCAGCCGACAGCAATGGTTGGTAGCGTCGCAGCCGCCCAGCGCACCTACCAATCGTCGCACCACTCAGAAGCGAGGCACCTATGAAGGGTTTCAAGGATTTCGTTCTCCGCGGCAACCTCGTCGAGCTCGCCGTGGCGTTCATCATGGCGACCGCGTTCGCGGCGGTCGTCGCCGCCACTGTCGCCTTGCTGATGGACGTGCTCGGCAAGCTCGGCGGCACCCCTGACTTCAGCAACTGGAGCCCCGGCGGTGTGGGCGTCGGCACCTGGCTGACGGCGCTCATCACGTTCATCTCGATCACCGCCATCGTCTACTTCGTGATCGTGATCCCCTACCAGAAGGCGCGCGAGGTAATGGATCGCAACAAGGCTGACGATGAGCCGGCTCCGTTGTCCGAAGACACTCAGCTGCTCACCGAGATCCGTGACCTGCTGGCGCAGCGCAGCGCATCCGGTGGCGTCTGAGGCGCCACCGGCGACCTGACGATCGTGGCGACCTCGTTAGGCGTGATGCGGCGGGACGTCGCGCTTGATCTCGTCGTCTCGGTCGTCGTCCCCGCCTGACGGCCGACCCGTGCCGCGCTGTCCGGTCGGCGCATCGGCCGACTCGTCACTCGTCACGTCGGGCATCACGTCGCCGAAAACCTCATCGAGCCGACGACGTCGGCGGGCGCGACGCCTCGCGTCGGACTCGGACTGCTGCAGATCGTCGTCGCTCATGGAGGCCGAGTGCCGGCGCCTCAGGCGCTGACCCACGACGGGTCGAAGTCGTGGTGGAGGGGTTTCCAGCCCGTCGCCTCGTGGAAACGGTCGGACGACACCCGATGCGAACGGGTCATCAGCTCCATCCGCTCGCCCGCGAGCCTGACCTTCAGTCGAGGCATGAACCCGACGTCGGGGCGGCCGGCGACCTCGCCGATGACTCGCGTCACCTCGTGTCTGCGCACCGGCTCGGCTCCGACGTTGTAGACGCCGGCC
>DATIOH010000075.1:0-8478 GCA_035473375.1 Nocardioidaceae bacterium
CAATCCGCGATCTCACCCATAAGCGCCAGTCTATTCGCGTAAGCCGAATCGACGCGGCGGGTCCTGTCGCCGCAGGGGACCCACCGCCCCTCCGGTCGCTAAAGCGTCCTCGGGGCGGTACTTGCGGATCGACGCGAGCGGCATGTTGACGACGCCGATGCGGCCGGTCTCGACCGCGCGCAGTAGGAACTCGTAGTCCTCGGCGTAGCTCATCGGGAGCGTCTCGTCGTAGCCGCCGACCTCGTCGAAGACGCGACGGCGCATGAGCAGCGTCGACGAGTGGAGCTCCTTGCGGCGCGAGCGGAGCAGCTGGGCACGGGTCACGTCGGGAGAGTCGCCGGGCCACTCGACGACGTGGTCTTCGCCCATCAAGAGCCGGATACCCGCACCGAGGACGCTGAGGTCGGGCTCGGCGAGCATCCGCGTCATCTGCAGGCGCAGCTTGTCTTCGTCCCAGAAGTCGTCGTCGTCGCACGATGCGATGAACTCTGCGTCGGTGTTGTCGAGGCCGGTGTTGCGTGCGCCGGCCAACCCCTCGGCGTGGGTGTTGTTGAGCAGCGTGACAGTGCGGCCGTCGCCCTCGAGTGCCTTGAGCTCGGTCTGCTGCTCCTCATGGTCGTGCACCACGATGACGTCGATGGCGCCTGCGTAGTCCTGGGCGATTACCGACTCGACCGCCTCGCGCAGCAGCTCGGGACGGCCACGGGTCGGCAGCACGACACACACCGTCGGCCACTCGGTGGCGTCCGCGATCGCCGAGACCGGCGCAGCGTCGGCCGCCGGTGCCGGCTCCGACCGAATCGGGTAGCCGTAGCGAGCGAGCCAGGGGGCGGTGATCGCCGTGACGCGGCGGCGGTCCTTCTCGGGGAACGCGGTGCGCCACGCCTCGTCGGCGCGAAGGGCGACCACACCGTGGGCGAAGCGAGACGGATTGCCGGCGACACCGTGGGACTGCGGCAGCTCGATGCGGTCGCGGTGGATGTGACCGAGCTGATCGGCGTACTCGCCGAGGCCGAGCTCGCGCAGGGTTGTCGCCAGCCGCCCGTGGGGGTCGACGACGAAGTCTTCGTAGCGCAGCCGCGTCGAGTGGTCGAATGCCCGCCGGATCAGGGCGATCTCGGACTGGAACGCCGCCCATCGGCGAGCGGTCTCGATCGACGGGTGCGTGGCCATCACCGAGTCGGCGTCGCCGCCGTGCGGGCGACGGACCTGAGTCTTGGCCCACGAGTAAGCGACGCCGCGAGGGTCGCGGACGAGGTGCAGCAGGCTCATCTCTGGTGTGACGGCCCGACGCAGTGCGAGTGCCTGACCGGGCCACTTGCTGGCATCGACGACGACATCGGCGTCGGCGACGTCGGCCACGGCGGCGTACAGCGAGTCGTAGACGGCACCGTACTCGCGAACGGTGTCGGCGAACTCAGACGCGCTGTCGTCGCCGGTGAGGAGCAGCCGCGGGAGGAACCGCTGACGTGACACCTGCCGTTGCAGGTGGCCGACGTGGGCGATCGTGTCGGAGGCCCAGGAGCCGAAGACGCGAGCGCCGACCTCGCCCCAGAACGGGCATTCGGCGAAGGCCTCGCCGCAGCCGCACAGCTCCGCTGCCACGGACGGCTTGCGGAACAGCTCGATCAGCTCGCCGACGTTGACCCAGCGGGGAATCGCTCCAAGCCCACGCTCGATGAGGGTGCTGCCAGAGCGGCCGGAGCCGGCGATGTACACGACGTGTGCGGGGCGCTGCGTCACAGACCGCTCTTTCATCCGAGAATCGACGAGTCAAGGTTGTCGTCAGCCCGTCAATCGCACCCCATGCTAAGGGTGGATTTATGGGCTTCTCAGAGCAAATAGTACATAGCGAACAGACGGTTCGCTATTGGCCTCCACCCCGAGAGACACACATTGTAATGTCGCGGCTGATTGCGTTTCTGACACTTCGCGAAAACGGCCGACGGTCGATGAGATAAGCACTATTTGCGCGGTTAGTGCGGATATGACGCGCTCACAAGGGCAGGGCAAATTCAGGGGCGGCAGCGCTAGAAGAGGAGAGCAGCCCCGGGATCCTCGACGATCGCAGCGACGTCGGCGAGGAACCGCGAGCCTTGCTCGCCGTCGATCACCCGATGGTCGAACGACAGCGCGAGGGTGGTGACCCAGCGAGGCTTGACCCGGTTGCCGACCACCCACGGTTGACGCTTGATCGCTCCCATCGCCAAGATCGCGGACTCGCCCGGGTTGATGATCGGGGTGCCGGAGTCGACGCCGAAGACGCCGACGTTGGTGATCGTGAACGTCCCGCCCGCCTGGTCGGCCGGCGGCGTCTTGCCGTCGCGGGCGGTCGCCGCGAGGTCGTTGATCGCGCGGGCCAGGTCGACGGCGGCAAGTGAGTCGGCGTCCTTGATGTTCGGCACGAGCAGACCACGCGGCGTCGCGGCCGCGATGCCGAGGTTGACGTAGTGCTTGACGACGATCTCTTGTGCGGGGTCGTCCCACACCGAGTTGACCTCGGGCGTGCGACGGGCCGCGAGGCAGACGGCGCGAGCCACGACCAGCAGCGGCGACACCTTGATGTCGCGGAATTCGCGGCGAGCGCGGAGCCGCTCGACCATCTTCATCGTGCGGGTGGCGTCGAGGGTGACCCACTCCGTGACATGGGGCGCAGTGAAGGCCGACGCGACCATGGCCTGCGCCGTGACCTTGCGAACGCTCTTGATCGGCAGGCGCGTCTCGCGCTCGCCCGTCGTCCAGGATGGCTGCGGCACCGGCTGCGCCGCCGCTGGCACCCCGCTCGACGCGAGCTGCTCGACGTCCGTACGCGTGATCGTGCCGCCCTCGCCGGTCGGCGTCACCTCGGCGAGATCGACCCCGAGGTCCTTCGCCAGCTTGCGGACGGGCGGCTTCGCGAGCACGGCGACGTTCGACCGCTCACTGCGCGCGACGACCGATGCCGACGTCGGGGTCGCCGACGGCGCGTCTTCGATCGCCACTTCGGGCGGCGGAGTCGCGTGCGGCGTGAACGAGTGCTGGACCCCGACCTGCGCGGCTGCCGGAGAGGCGCCCACCGGGGTGGCGCCCTTGCGCGGCCGGCGTTTCGCCTCGGTCGTCCTCGGGCCGTAGCCGACAAGCACAGAGGTGCGCCCGCCTGGCGCCGGTCCGCCGATCAGCCCAGGCTCGACCGGCTCGTCCGACTTGGGGGTCGGGATCAGGTCCTCGCTGGCCGACCCGACCGCCGGGGCCTCGGGCACTGGCTGCTCAACGGGCGCCGCGGGAGCGACGTCGGCTGCCGCCGACGGCTCGCCAGTCTCGACCCCGATGATCGGCATGCCGACGTTGACCGTGTCTCCCTCGGCGGCGAGCAGCTCGACGATCGTGCCCGCGAACGGGCATGGCAGCTCGACCAGCGACTTGGCCGTCTCGATCTCGACGATCACGTCGTTGACCTTCACAGTGTCGCCGGCCTTGACCTTCCAGGTCACGATCTCGGCCTCGGTCAGACCCTCGCCGACGTCGGGGAGGTTGAAGTACCGCACGTCACTCATACGAGTCCATTCACATCCGTTGCTTCAGGTGTTCGCGGTCAGTAGGCGAGCGCGCGGTCGACGGCGTCGAGCACGCGGTCGAGGTCGGGGAGATACTCCTCCTCGATCCGGCTCGGAGGATAGGGCGTGTCGAAACCGCCGACGCGGAGCACCGGCGCCTCGAGCGAGTTGAAGCAGTCCTCGGTGATCCGCGCTGCGAGTTCACCGCCCATGCCCAGGGAGATCGGCGCCTCGTGGACGACGACGACGCGTCCGGTCTTGCGGACCGACTCGCGCACCGGTCCGAGGTCGAGGGGCGACAGCGTGCGCAGGTCGATGACCTCAATGCTGTGGCCGTCGTCCTCGGCGGCGATCGACGCCTCGAGCGCCGTCTTGACCATCGGCCCGTACGCGAGGATCGTCGCGTCGGCTCCCGCCCGCACGACCCGCGACGCGAACAGCGGGTCGGGGGTCGCGTCGACGTCGAGCTCGCCCTTCTCCCAGTAGCGCCGTTTCGGTTCGAAGAACACGATGGGGTCGTCGGCCGTGATCGCCTGCTGGATCATCCAATAGGCGTCGACCGGGTTGGAGCACGCCACGACCTTGAGGCCCGCAGTGTGGGCGAAATACGCCTCGGGGCTCTCGCTGTGGTGCTCGACGGCGCCGATACCGCCACCGAAGGGGATCCGGATGACGATCGGCATCGGCAGCCGACCTTTGCTGCGGTAGTGCAGCTTGGCGACCTGACTGACGATCTGGTCGAACGCCGGGAACACGAAGCCGTCGAACTGGATCTCGCACACCGGCCGATAGCCGCGCATCGCGAGCCCGACAGCCGTTCCGAGGATGCCCGACTCGGCGAGGGGCGTGTCGATGACGCGGTCTTCGCCGAAGTCCTTCTGCAGGCCGTCGGTGACCCGGAAGACACCGCCGAGCTTGCCCACGTCCTCGCCCATGATGATGACCTTCGGGTCGGCCTCCATGGCCGCGCGCAGGCCCATCGTGATGCCCTTGGCAAGGGTGATCGCGGTCATGAGTGCGCCTCCTCGAACGATGCGAGGTACGCGCTGAACTGCTCGCGCTGCTCCTCGAGCTCGGGGGTGGTCTCTTCGTAGACGAGATCGAAGATCGACAGGGGACTCGGGTCGGGCAGCTCGAGGCAGCCGCGCCGAAGGTTGACGGCCATGGTGTCGGCCTCGGCCTCGATCGTCGAGAAGTACTCGTCGTCGGCGATGCCGTTGCGCGAGAGGTACGCCTTCACCCGCTCGATCGGGTCTTTGAGCTTCCAGTGCTCGAGGTCGTCGATCAACCGGTATCGCGTCGGATCGTCGGACGTCGTATGCGCGCCCATCCGGTAGGTGTACGCCTCGACGAACGTCGGACCGCTGCCTTCGCGGGCCCGCTGAAGCGCGGCCTTCGTGACGGCGTAGACCGCGAGCACGTCGTTTCCGTCGACGCGCAGGCCGGGGAACCCGAAGCCAAGCGCACGCTGGTACAGCGGGATCTTGCTCTGCCGTTCGATCGGCTCGGAGATCGCCCACTGATTGTTCTGGCAGAAGAAGACGATCGGCGCGTTGAAGACGCTGGCCCAGATGAACGCCTCGTTGACATCGCCCTGGCTGGTCGCGCCGTCGCCGAAGTAGCCGATCACGGCCGCGTCGCGGTCAGGGTCACCCGTGCCGATGACGCCGTCTCGCTGCAGGCCCATCGCGTAGCCGGTGGCGTGCAGGGCCTGCGCGCCGATCACGATCGTGTAGAGGTTGAACCCCTCGGCGAGGGGGTCCCAGCCACCGTGGTCGACGCCTCGAAAGAGTCCGAGCAGTCGAAGCGGATCGATGTCGCGGCACCACGCAACGCCGTGCTCGCGATAGGTCGGAAAGGCGAAGTCCTGCTGCCGCATGGCCCGCCCGGAGCCGATCTGTGCGGCCTCCTGGCCGAGCAGGCTGGCCCAGATTCCCAGCTCGCCTTGTCGCTGGAGCGCGGTGGCCTCGGTATCGATCCGCCGCGTCATCACCAGATCGCGGTAGAGGCCCTTGATGGCCTCGTCGTCGAGATCGCACGCGAAGTCTGGGTGTTCGACTCGCTCGCCTTCGGGGGTCAACAGCTGAATCAGCTCGGGTGCGTCCCGGTCGGCTCCGCCGGGCCCGAAGATATCGGCAAGCCCGGGTCCGAACCCGGCGCCATTGCCAGAACTGCCAGAAGTCGTCACTCGCACTCCCTATCGTCCACGCCGAGGGTCGCCCGCCGTGTGCTCTGGGTGGAGACAGCCGACAGGCTCGGGCGGCTGTGGTGCCCGAGTCGGAGGGCTGTCGTGGGGTCACTGTGACAGCCACCACACCTGCGTCCTACCGTACCGATCGCCGTCACACGTCACCTAATCAAGCCGGGAATTCAGGCCGGCCGGCCTGGGCTGGAATTCGCGTCCCAATGGCCGAAATCCGCGCGACTTCTGTGGTCGCCGACCTCTAGCCTGGTGGTGTGCGACAGGATCAAAGTGATCGTACGGTCATGACGACTGGTGTCGACCGCACGCCCGGCGCCAACCCGCTCATGATCGCGGTCGCGCTCGGCATCGTCTATGTCGTCTGGGGCTCGACCTACCTCGCCATCCGCGTCGTCGTCCGCGACCTGCCCGCGACGTCGTCGGCCAGCTGGCGGTACTTCGTCGCTGCGATCCTGTTGGGCGCGATCCTGTGCGCCCGGGGTGGCCTCGGGCGTCTGCGCGCCACTCCGCGCGAGCTGGCCGGCTGCGCCTTCGTCGGCCTCTGCCTGCCCGCCCTCGGCAACGGCTTGGTCTCGGTCGGCGAGAGCCACGGCGCGCCGTCAGGCGTCGCCGCGCTCCTCGTCGCCGCGGTGCCGCTCTGGGTCATCGTCTACCGCGCCGTCACCGGCGACCTGCCGGGGTCGAGGACCACGCTCGGCGTCGTGCTGGGCTTCGGCGGCCTCCTCCTGCTGATCGCCTCGTCGGGCTTCGGCGGAGCGATCAAGGTCGGGCCGTGCCTCGTGATCATGGTCGCGACCGTGTTCTGGTCGTTCGGGTCGTGGTCGACGCCCCGGCTCACCCTGCCCAAGGACGCCTTCGTCCTGACGGCGTACGAGATGCTCTTCGGATCGTTCTGGCTGCTTGCCATCTCGGCGATCCGCGGCGAGCACATGCTCCCGACCTCGGCTCCGGCGGAGGCGTGGTGGGCGTGGGTCTACCTCGTGACGTTCGGCTCCGTCGTCGCCTTCACCGCCTACGTCTGGGTCCTCAGCGCCGCCCCAATCTCACTCGTCGCGACCTATGCGTACGTCAACCCGGTCGTCGCGGTGTTCCTCGGCTGGCTGATCTTGTCGGAGCCAGTGACGCTCCCGATCGTCATCGGCGGCGGGATCGTCGTCGCTGCCGTCGCGATCGTGGTGGCCGCCGAGCGTCCGGCCCGGCGCCAAAGCGCGCCTACCCCGAACCCAGAGCCCGAGTCCGCACCCGAGTCCGCACCCGAGCCCGCGACCACCTGACGCCCGGGCCTGCATCAAGTTCCGACGTCTGGCATGCCAGAGCACGCCAGAGCGTGCTGACCGTCGGTTCTTTGTGCCCTACGCGAGCGAGTCGACCCAGGCTTGATGGAGTACTGAGTACTCGCCGTCGCCAGCGATCAGGTCGGCGGGCGAGCCGTCCTCGACGACTCGGCCGTGCTCCATGACGAGGACTCGATCCGCGATCGCGACGGTCGACAGCCGGTGGGCGATGATGATCGCGGTCCGCTGCTTGAGGATGGTGCGCAGAGCCTGTTGCACGAGTCGCTCAGACGGGACGTCGAGGCTCGAGGTCGCCTCGTCGAGGATGAGCACGGCCGGGTCGGCCAGGAATGCGCGAGCGAAGGCGACGAGCTGCCGCTGGCCGGCCGAGAGCCGACCGCCCTTGTTGGCGACGTCGGTGTCGTATCCCTGGGGAAGCCCGGCGATGAACTCGTGCGCGCCGATCGCCTTCGCGGCGCCGACAAGCTCCTCGACCGAGGCGTTCGGCTTGCCGAAACGGATGTTGTCGCCGACCGACCCGTTGAAGAGGTAGTTCTCCTGAGTGACCATGACGACGGCTCGTCGCAGGTCGGCCTCGGAGAGATCGCGCACGTTGACGCCGTCGAGCGTGACCTGGCCGTCGACCGGGTCGTAGAAGCGGGCCATCAACTTGGCAAGCGTCGTCTTGCCGGCGCCGGTGGTGCCGACGACGGCAACCGTCTGACCGGCCGGGATCTCAAGATCGAGGTCGGCGAGCACCGACCGGTCGTCGACGTACTGGAACGACACGTTGCGCAGCGACAGCGCCCCGGAGGCGTTGGCGAGCCGAACCGGGTCTTCCGGCTCGGCCACCGATGGCTCCTCCTCGAGCACGCCCGAGAGCTTCTCGAGGGCCGCGGACGCCGACTGGAACGTGTTGTAGAACTGCGAGATCTCCTGCATCGGCTCGAAGAACTGGCGCAGATAGAGGAGGAACGCCGTGAGCACGCCGACGGTGACCTCTCCGTCGAACGCCAGCTTGGCGCCGTAGACGAGCACAACGACGACGGTGATGTTGCCGATCAGCTTGATCCCCGGCATGAACACGCCGACGAGCCGGAACGCGCGCTCGTTGGCCGCCCGGTAGTCGTCGTTGACCTGACCGAAGATCTCTTGATTGCGCGGCTCGCGCCGGAACGCCTGCACGGCGCGCATCCCGGTGATCGTCTCGACGAAGTGGACGATCACGATGGCGACGGTCTCGCGAGTCCGTCGGTACGCCTTGCCCGACTCGCGCCGGAACCACGACGTCAGGAGGTACAGAAACGGGAAACAGAGCATCGAGACGAGAGCGAGCTTGACGTTGAGGGTCAGCAGCAAGATGGCGGTGCCGACCAGGGTGAGCGCTGCCGTGACCAGGCCGTCGAAGCCGTTCTCGAGCATCTCGTTGATTGCGTCGACGTCAGACGTCTGGCGGGAGATCACCCGG
>DATIOH010000076.1:0-2917 GCA_035473375.1 Nocardioidaceae bacterium
GGACGTCGAGAACATCCTCCTCAAGCTCATCCAGGCCGCTGACTATGACGTCAAGAAGGCCGAGACGGGCATCATCTACATCGACGAGGTCGACAAGGTCGCTCGCAAGTCCGAGAACCCCTCGATCACCCGCGACGTGTCGGGCGAAGGCGTTCAGCAGGCGCTGCTCAAGATCCTCGAGGGCACCACCGCCTCAGTGCCTCCGCAGGGCGGGCGCAAGCACCCGCACCAGGAGTTCATCCAGATCGACACGACGAACATCCTGTTCATCGTCGGCGGGGCATTCGCGGGGCTCGAGCACATCATCGAGCAGCGGGCCGGCAAGCGGACCCTCGGCTTCACTGCCGAGCTGCCGCAGAAGACTGACGCCGAGCTCGACGCCGTCTTCTCCGACGTGCGCCCCGAAGACCTGCTGAAGTTCGGCCTCATTCCCGAGTTCGTCGGGCGGCTCCCCGTCATCGCGACGGTCGAGAAGCTGGCCGAGGCCGACCTGATGCGCATCTTGATCGAGCCGCGCAATGCGCTCACGAAGCAGTACCAGAAGCTTTTCGAGATTGACCACGTCGACCTCGAGTTCACCGACGACGCGATCGAGGCGATCGCCGACCAGGCCATGCTGCGGGGCACCGGTGCCCGTGGCCTGCGGGCCATCCTCGAAGAGGTCCTCCTCAACGTCATGTACGACGTCCCGTCCCGCGAAGACATCGCGAAGGTCGTCGTCAGCGGCGAGGTCGTCTCCAACAACGTCAACCCGACGCTCGTACCGCGCGAAGAGCCGGCCAAGAAGAAGAAGTCCGCCTAGCTCTCCTGCCCCTCGCGAAACGCCACTCGTGGTTGTGCGAGTCGCCACTGGTGGTTGTGCGAGTCGCCACTCGTGGTAGAAGGGCGCAACCACCGCTGGCGACTGGAGCAACCAAACTTGGCGTTTCGCGGACTACCCGTCCGCCAGCGTGGTGTCGACGGTGAGGGTGGTGGCCGACGACGACTCGACGTACGTCACCTGGCTCGACGCGCCGACCCGGCCGGCGGCCCGGACGTCGGCGAGGGCCGTGCGGAGACGGTCGAGATCGTCGGCGGTGCCTTCGAACCGAACGGCCGACACCTCAGCGCGCATCGACACTTTCGCTGTCGACTTGGCGCCCCGGATGCCAGCCAGTGCCGCCGCGGCTGTGCTGAGCAGCGCAGGGTCACCGTCGGCGGCGGGCAGGTCGGCATCGACTGGCCACGCAGCTCGGTGAATCGAGCCCTCTTGCCACCACGACCACACTTCCTCGGTGGCGTACGGCAGGTAAGGCGCAAGCAACCGCAGCTGCACGCTCAGCGCGAGCGCCAGCGCCGACCTCGCTGACTGCGTCTGACCGGCGTCGGAGCCATCGCCGTACGCGCGCTCCTTGACCAGCTCGAGGTAGTCGTCGCAGAACGTCCAGAAGAACTTCTCGGCCGCCTCGAGCGCGGTCGTGTAGTCGTACAGCTCGAATGCCGCAGTCGCCTCGGCAATCACCTGCCGCAGCCGTGACAGCATCGCGAGGTCGAGCGGCGTCGTCACCGCGTCGAGGTCGAGATCGGCCGCGGTGGCGCCGATGGCGTCCGGCGACAGCACGAACTTGCTGGCGTTGAGCACCTTCGTGGCCAGTCGGCGGCCGACCTTCATCTGCGACTCGTCGAAGGGGGAGTCGAGGCCCGGTCGCGTCATCGCCGAGCGCCAACGCACGGCGTCGGCCCCGAACTTGTCGAGGATCTCGGTCGGCACGATGGCATTGCCCTTGGACTTGCTCATCTTCTTGCGGTCGGGGTCGACGACGAAGCCCGAGATCATCGCGTGCGACCAAGGGGTCAGACCGTGCTCGAAGTGCGAGCGCACCACGCGGGAGAACAGCCAGGTTCGGATGATGTCGTGCGCGTGGGTACACAGGTCCATCGGGAACACCCGGCGGAACAGGTCGTCGTCGGTCTCCCAGCCGCCGGCAATCTGCGGCGTCAGCGACGAGGTCGCCCAGGTGTCCATGATGTCGGGGTCGCCCATGAAGCCGCCGGGCTGTCCGCGCTGCGCCTCGTCGAAGCCGGGAGGGGGCTGCGACGCCGGATCGATCGGCAGCTCGCCCTCGGTCGGCAGGATCGGGTTGTCGTAGTCGGGATCGCCGTCGGCGTCGAGTCGGTACCAGACCGGGAAGGCGACGCCGTAGAACCGCTGCCGCGAGATCAGCCAGTCGCCGTTGAGGCCGTCGATCCAGTTGACGTACCGGCTCTGCATGTACGGCGGCGCCCAGTCGATCTCGTCGCCGCGCGCGATCAGCGCGGCGCGGATGTCGGCGTCGCGTCCGCCGTTGCGGATGTACCACTGGCGCGACGACACGATCTCGAGCGGCCGGTCGCCGTTCTCGTAGAAGTTGGCCATCCGCTTCGTCGGTGCAGGCTCGCCGTCGAGATCGCCGGACGCGCGCAATGCCGCGACGACCGCCTCGCGCGCGGAGAACACGGTCTTGCCGGCGATCTCGGCGTACGCCGCCGAGCCGGCATCGCCGTCGATCCACTCGGGGGTGTCGGCGATGATCCGGCCGTCGCGGCCGATGATCGTGCGGTT
The DNA here is from genome assembly GCA_035473375.1 of Nocardioidaceae bacterium. Taxonomy (GTDB): domain Bacteria; phylum Actinomycetota; class Actinomycetes; order Propionibacteriales; family Nocardioidaceae; genus DATIOH01. The sequence continues at coordinate 2,582 of DATIOH010000076.1, forward strand.
CGGTAGCTGGAGCTCACGCCACCACTGCACGTCGGTCAGGTCGCCGAACGTGCAGCACATCGCGATGCCGGCGCCCTTGTCCATCTCGACGGCTGGGTGCGCAAGGACGCGGACCTCGACGCCGAAGAGCGGTGAGCGAACGGTGGTGCCGAATCGCGCCTGATAGCGCTCGTCGTCTGGATGCGCGATCAGGGCCACGCACGCCGCGATCAGCTCAGGCCTCGTGGTCTCGACGTAGACCGGGCCGTCGGCCGCGTGGTAGGCCACCCGGTGGAAGTGGCCCGGATACTCGCGTGCCTCGAGCTCGGCTTGAGCGACGGCTGTCTGGAAGGTCAC
>DATIOH010000077.1:0-8739 GCA_035473375.1 Nocardioidaceae bacterium
CGCGTACGACGTCACCGAGCCCATCACCAAGACCCAGAGGGCCACGTACGCCAGCAGCGGGTTGTCTCCATCGCGGAAGTACCAGATCGCGAGGCCGGAGAACACCGCCGCGTCGCCGAAGCGGTCGAGCGTCGAGTCGAGGAAGGCTCCCCATTTCGACGACACCCCCATGGTGCGCGCCATGTAGCCGTCGAGCATGTCGCTGAAGACGAAGCAGGTGATCACCGCGGCTCCGACGAAGAAGTCGCCCCGCGGGAAGAAGTAGAGCGCGCTGCATGCGACACCGAGGGTGCCGACGACCGTCACGGCATCAGGCGAGACCCCGAGCCGAATGAGCAAGTTCCCGAGCGGCTTGAACACATTGGTCCAGAAGGTCCGGAAGCGTTCGAGCATCTGAGGGGCGCACTTCCTGTTCGAGCCGTCCGAGCTGTTTCGCGGGTGCCACCGCGACGGGGCTGGGCATCGCGAATGCTACCGGCCGACGGACCGTCCTACGGGTGCGACTTCGTCCAAGCGGGTTGTGCCAGCGCGGGGACGGGTGAAAGGTGGAGTCCTTATCCGTCGGCTCGCGCCGCGGCGCGGCCCCTCGCCTGGGAGATCGCCACGAGGCAGATCACCAGAAGGAGTGTGCGCATGTCAGGCAAGCCATCGGCAGCAGGCGTATCTGAGTCGGCCGGGAGCCAGCCGACGACGCCTGCTGCCATTCGCAACGTCGTCCTTGTCGGGCCGGCCGGCTCCGGCAAGACAACCCTCGTCGAGTCGCTGCTCACCGCGACTGGCCAGCTCACCCGCTCCGGCCGGGTCGAAGACGGCACGACCGTCTCCGACTACGACGAGTCCGAGATCCGTCAGCAGCGATCCGTCGGCCTGTCCCTTGCGCCGGTCACCGTCGGCGACGTGAAGATCAACCTGCTCGACGCCCCCGGTTACGCCGACTTCGTCGGTGAGCTGCGCGCGGGACTGCGCGCGGCCGACTGCGCTCTCTTCGTCGTGTCGGCCAACGACGGTGTCGACGGAGCCACTCGGGCCCTCTGGGACGAGTGCGAGACGGTCGGGATGCCGCGCTGCGTCGTCATCAGCAAGCTCAATCACCAGCGCGCCGACTACCCCGCCGTCCTCGCACAGGCTCAGGCGGCATTCGGCGACAAGGTCACCCCGCTCTATGTGCCGGCTGCACACCCAGGGTCCGAGATCGACGACCTCGTCGCGCTCCTGTCGCAGACCGTCTCCGACTACTCCGAGTACTCCGGCAAGGGCCGCCAGGTGCGCGAGCCGAGCGAGGCCGAGCGCGCACTCCTCGACGACAGCCGCGGCACCTTGATCGAGGGCATCATCGAGGAGTCCGAGGACGAGAGCCTCATGGACCGCTACATGAACGGCGAGGAGATCGACTTCTCGCTGCTCGTCGACGACCTCGAGACGGCCGTCGCGCGCGCCTCGTTCTTCCCCGTGGTCCCCGTCTGCGCCCAGAGCGGGCTCGGGCTCGAGGAGCTGCTCGAGATCATCACGCAGGCGTTCCCGCCGCCCTCTGAGCACACCTTCCCCGACGTCTTCACGACGATCGGCAAGCCCATCGACAGCCTGTCCTGCGACCCGGCCGGACCGCTGCTCGCGGAGGTCGTCAAATCGACGTCGGACCCGTACGTCGGCCGGATCAGCCTGGTCCGCGTCTTCTCGGGGACGGTTCGACCCGACGCCACAGTGCACGTGTCGGGCCACTTCTCCGAGTTCTACGGAGGCGAGCGCGGACACGAGGATCACGACGAGGACGAGCGGATCGGCGCCTTGTCGTCGCCGCTCGGAAAGACTCAGCGGCTCACGGGCTCGGCGATCGCCGGCGACATCTGCGCGATCGCCAAGCTGTCGCGAGCCGAGACCGGCGACACCTTGAGCGACAAGGACCACCCGCTTGTCATGGAGCCGTGGTCGATGCCGGAGCCGCTGCTGCCAATCGCTCTGATCGCGCACGCGAAGGCCGACGAGGACAAGCTCGGCCAGGCGCTCCAGCGACTCGCGGCCGAGGACCCCACGGTCCGCATCGAGCACCATCCGGAGACCATGCAGCTCGTGCTGTGGTGCATGGGCGAGGCGCACGCCGACGTGCTGCTCGACCGGCTGCGCAACCGGCATGGCGTGCAGGTCGACCAGGTCGACGTGCGCGTGCCCCTGCGCGAGACCCTCGCCGGGAAGGGCATCGGGAAGGGCCGACACGTCAAGCAGAGCGGCGGCCACGGCCAGTACGCCGTCTGCGACATCACGGCGGAGCCGCTGCCGCCAGGCAGTGGATTCGAGTTCGTCGACAAGGTCGTCGGAGGCTCGGTTCCGCGCCAGTTCATCCCGAGCGTCGAGAAGGGCGTCCGGGCACAGCTCGAGAAGGGGCTGCTCGCCGGGTATCCCGTCGTCGATGTGCGGGTGACCCTGCACGACGGCAAGGCGCACAGCGTCGACTCGAGCGACATGGCCTTCCAGACTGCTGGCCAGCTCGCGTTGAGAGAGGCCGCGACCGCGGGCGGCGTTCAGCTGCTCGAGCCGATCGACGAGGTCGACGTGCTGATCGACGACGACTACGTCGGCGCAGTCATGGGCGATCTGTCTGTGCGACGCGCGCGGGTGCTCGGCACTGAGCCGGTCGGGAGAGGACGCACCCTGGTCAAGGCCGAGACGCCACAGCTCGAGCTCGTCAGGTACGCGACCGATCTGCGATCGCTGAGCCACGGCACTGGCACGTTCTCGCGCCGGTTCGCGCGGTACGACCCGATGCCGCAACACGTCGCGGCGAAGGTCGCAGCTGACAAGTAGGGGAAGACTCGTGGGCCATGCCCGGCGACGTCTCGTCGCCGGCGCCGTCGTGGGCGCGGTCGTCGCGTCGCTGCTGTCGGCCTGCAGCGGCGGCTCGACGGCATTGACCGATCCGCATGACCTCCCGCCCAAGCGGAAGGGTCCGCCGACCGATGTGTCGGTCTGCGACCTGGTTCCGCTGGCCCAGGCCTCGGCCGCACTGCACCGCTCGCTCACCGTCGTCGGCGTCGGGTACGGCGCGTCGCGGGTGCCCACCTTTCGCTGCCAGCTCGGCGACGAGTTCGGCGTGCCCCGGCTGACCGTCGAGCTCGCGTCGGGACCCGTCCCCATTCCGTGGAACGTCTTCTTGGGCGCCTACGGCGACCGGGCCGGCGGCGACCCCAAGTCGATCCCGCGACTCGGGGCGATCTCGTATCTGCGCAACGAGAAGGACGAGAGCAGCCTGCACGTGTTCGTCCGCGGCTCGATTCTGTCGCTTCGGCTGATCCGCGACCCGGCGAAGCCGGTCGAACGACGCGCCCTCCTCGACATCGCACGGCTCGTCGTCGAGCGGCTGCCGCGCAATCCGCGCCTGGCTGGCACCGCTGAGGGCGATCGCTGCTCGCAGGTGCCTGACCGTTTCATCGGCTCGGTCGTCGGGATCGAGCCGAGCCGAGCCGTCGGGATGGACGCGTCCGACGGGTCGGTCGTGTGCTCGTGGGCGTCGTTCCCCGGATCTGTCGACGTCACCGTGGTCCACGACGCCGCGCGCGTCGCCGAGTACCACAGGACCGTCGACGCAGCGTCGTACGTCGCGGTCCGCGGCGCCGGCCCCGGCATCACAGCACTGTCGCGCAGCAACCAGGCGGGCGACCTCGTGCTGTTCGACGGCGATGCATCCATGGCGTTCATCTCGGTCGTGCCGTCGGCGGGCTATCCCGTCGACTCCGTCATCACCACGCCCGACGAGATCGTGCTGGCCAGACAGGTGGCGAGCACGTTGATGTAGCCACCTTGTTTGCAACCTGGAGCCACTCTTGCCGACCGCATTGCGTCCGCGGCGGCGCTGCTGCCCTGGCAAAGTCGCTCCAGTTTTCGCGTTGGTCGGCTAGAGGTCCTCGCTGGCTCGCTAGCTGTCGAGAGCCGAGGGTTACGGCCAGGCGTTGGCGATGAGGCTGCGGGTGTCGCGCAGGAGTTGCGGGAGTACCTTCGTCTGGCCGACGACCGGCATGAAATTCGTATCGCCTCCCCAGCGCGGAACCACATGCTGATGAAGGTGCTGGGCGATGCCGGCACCGGCGACAGTGCCCTGGTTGACGCCGATGTTGAATCCGTGCGCTCCGCTCGCCTCGCGCAGGGCACGCATCGCGTGGGCCGTGAGCACTGAGATCTCCGCGGCCTCGTCGAGGGTGACCTCCGTCAGATCGGCTACATGTCGGAACGGCACCACCATCAGATGGCCGGGGTTGTAGGGGTACAGGTTGAGCACTGCGTACGCCGACGAGCCACGATGGACGATCAGGCCGTCCTCGTCACTCATCGCCGGGATCGCGCAGAACGGGCAGGCGTCGTCGTCGGCGGCTGGCTTGGCCTCGCCCAGGATGTAGGCGAGCCGATGCGGCGCCCAGAGCCGCTGGAACGCGTCGGGATGGCCCACGCCGGCCTGGTGCTCGTCGTCGCTCATGTCGGCCAATCAGACCTGAGCGCGCGACTCGACCGCCTCGACGATTCGCGCAATCGCGTCGTCGACCGGAACGCCGTTGTCCTGATGCCCGTCGCGGTAGCGGAACGACACAGCGCCCTCCTCGACGTCGCGGTCGCCTCCGATCAGCATGAACGGCACCTTCTGCAGCTGGGCGTTCCGGATCTTCTTCTGCATCCGGTCGTCGGACGTGTCGACCTCGACCCGGATGCCCCGCTCGCGCATCGTCGCGGCGACACCGTGCAGGTAGTCGTCGTGGCGTTCGGCGACCGGAATGGCCACCGCCTGGACGGGTGCTAGCCAGGGCGGGAAGGCACCGGCGTAATGCTCGACGAGGACGCCGATGAAGCGCTCGATCGACCCGAACTTCGCCGAGTGGATCATCACCGGCTGCTGCCGAGTGCCGTCGGCTGCTTGGTACTCGAGCCCGAAGCCGGCGGGCTGGTTGAAGTCGTACTGGATGGTCGACATCTGCCAGGTGCGGCCGATCGCGTCGCGGCACTGCACCGAGATCTTCGGCCCGTAGTAGGCCGCGCCGCCAGGATCGGGCACCAGCTCGAGGCCGGAGTCGGTGGCCACCTGCTCGAGGATCGCGGTGGCCTCCGCCCACTGCTCGTCGGTGCCGATGAACTTGTCGGGCTTGGTGTCGTCGCGCGTCGACAGCTCGAGGTAGTAGTCGTCGAGGCCGAAGTCGCGGAACAGGCTGAGGCAGAAGTCGAGCAGATGCTTGATCTCGCTGGGCGCCTGCTCCTTGGTGACGTACGAGTGCGAGTCGTCCTGGGTCATCCCGCGCACCCGGGTCAGGCCGTGGACCACTCCGGACTTCTCGTTGCGGTAGACACCACCGAACTCGAACAACCGCAGCGGCAGCTCGCGGTAGGAGCGCCCCCGCGATCGGAAGATCAGGTTGTGCATCGGGCAGTTCATCGCCTTGAGGCGATAGTTGGCGCCCTCGAGCTCGATCGGAGGGAACATGCCGTCGGCGTAGTACGGCAGATGGCCCGAGGTGTAGAACAGGCCGTCCTTCGAGATGTGCGGTGTGCCGACATACTCGAAGCCCTCTTCGATGTGGCGCCGGCGGACGTAGTCCTCCATCTCGCGCTTGATCACCCCGCCCTTCGGGTGGAACACCACCAGGCCAGAGCCGAGCTCGTCGGGGAAGCTGTACAGATCGAGGTCGCGCCCGAGCTTGCGGTGGTCGCGCTTCTCGGCCTCCTCGATCCGGTGGAGGTGCTCGTCGAGCGCCTCCTTGCTCTCCCAGGCGGTGCCGTAGAGGCGCTGCAGCTGCTTGTTCTTCTCGTCGCCGCGCCAGTACGCCGCTGCCGACCGCATCAGCTTGAACGCCGGGATGCGCTTGGTGGTCGGCAGGTGCGGGCCGCGGCAGAGGTCCTTCCACGCCAGCGAGCCGTCGCGCTTGAGGTTGTCGTAGATGGTCAGCTGGGCGCCGCCGACTTCGGCGTCGGCGCCTTCCGCGGCGTCGCCGGCTCCGGAGCCCTTGATCCCGATCAGCTCAAGCTTGTACGGCTCGTCGGCGAGCTCGGCCCGTGCGGCGTCGTCGTCAACGGCGCGTCGCGAGAACCGCTGGCCCTCTTTGACGATCTTGCGCATCCTCGACTCGATCTGGTCGAGGTCGTCGGGCTTGAACGGCTCCTCGACGTCGAAGTCGTAGTAGAAGCCGTCGGTGATCGGCGGGCCGATGCCGAGCTTGGCGTCGGGGAAGAGCTCCTGGACAGCCTGCGCCATCACGTGGGCGGTCGAGTGCCGAAGGATGTCGCGCCCGTCGGCCGAGTCGATCGCAACCGGCTCGACCACGTCGCCGTCGACCAGCTCGCACGAAAGGTCGCGGAGCTCGCCGTCGATGCGGGCGGCGATGACGCCGGGGTCGTCTCGAAACAGCTCCCAGGCCTTCGTGCCCGTCGTCACCGACTGCTCAGCACGCTGCGCTGCGCTGACGACGGTGACATTGACGTCGGACACGACCGGCTCCTTTGCGATGACGGCCCGGCTGTCGAGACCAGCCGGGCGAGAGCCTCGATGGTATCGACCGGCTCGCGGTCGAGTCGCCGGAGTTTCGTCGGCCGACGCGGGTCGCTAGACCTGCCAGCGCTCAGCCCGAGCGGCTGCGACCTCGTCGACCTGCTCACGCCGGTACATGCGGACGCCGTCCACGTGGTCGACGTACGGGAGCCGCTCGCCGGCCAGCACGGGCTCTACTTGCTCGACGCCGACATTGAGGATTCGGGCGGCCGACTCGTCGGTGACCCAGTAGGCGTTGGGGTCGTTGAGGTGCCGGCGCCAGCGATAGAACTCTGCGGCCGCGGCCTCGATGGCGCCGATCGGCAGGGTCCGATGTCGCGACTCGTCGCGCGGCGGCAACTTGCCCTCGTGCGTGAGGCGTCGATAAGTGAGATGTGAGCAGCCGAGGATGTGGCATGCCTCAGCAACCGTGACGAAGCCCGTGGGGGGGCGACTCCGATACACGCCGAAACCTCCGTTGTCCCAGCCCCCAATCGGCTGTGTCGAACCGTGACATGTCCGGCATCGCAAGTCAACGAACGACACCGAATCCGCCGAGATGAGCGTGGATAGCGTTGCAAACCAGACAAGTCGGGCCGCCGTGAATACCGTCCGTTCGGATGACCCCTCGCTGCGTCACGAAGGCAGTCAAGCGCCGTCCACTCTCTAGAACCACCGCCAAGGGTTCTGACCGTGAGCCGTCCTGCCTGTGTCCATGGTGGTAGGGCGGCTCACGTATCTCTGGAGGAAGCACAGCGCGAGGCCCGCGCCCCAAGAAGGATGGGGCGCGGGCCTCCCTTCTGTTCTCTCGACTGTTCGCGACTGTTCTCGCGACTGTCCTCGGATCTGTTCTCGACCCGATCGCTTTCGCTGGCCCGTCGGGTCGTATCGATCACGTGCTCGACCCGGAATCAATAGGCGCCTGCCATTCGCGAAGTCAGGAACGGATGACGCCATCAGACCCCCGGCCGAGTGGCTGATTCGCGACCAGGCCGATCGGGCAATTCGCAAAAGCGCTCGGCATGACGATCGGGGAGCTGCGTCGGGCATCGAAGCCCGTCGCGGAACGCCGTCGTTGCCCGCGACGACTGGATGCGCCGAAGCGATCGAAGCCCGCCGTGTCGGGCGGCGCCGCGACTCGCGGAAGAGCGGGCCGCGCCGTCGATCGGAGCTCGCGCGATCAAGGCTGCGGCGAGGGTCGGCCACTGCCGACGAGTGAGCGTGCGGTCGGATCGGCCCCGCATGAAAAGGGCTTCTGACCTGCGTTTTTCGGTGGGCGATACTGGGTTCGAACCAGTGACCTCTTCGGTGTGAACGAAGCGCGCTACCACTGCGCCAATCGCCCCAGACGCTCCTCGCGGAACCGGGAAAGGGTAGCGCAACGCGGTCCCCCTCCTTGCATCGAGGCCGTCGGGTATGACCCCGGCAGAGACAGGTCGTCGAGCCCGGATCGCGTCGTCCGTCGATCCACGTCGGCCACGCCAGCGCCGTCCCCGCCGGCACCGTTGCTGACGGACAGCGCCGAAGTTTTCTCACAAAGTGGCGTCACGACTGTTTCGGCGGGTCGTTTCTCAGCTGAGAGCCTGAAGGAAAGGGCATTAGCCATGGACACAGCACCGATGAGCGTGACCCGCGCGATAACGCTTGAATTGATCGACCAGAGCGGATCGGCAACGCCACTCGCCGCGCAGCTCTGCTACGACAAGAGCGACCCGTACGCCGTGACGGCGAGCTTCGTGACGGGACCGACCGAGGTTCACTGGGTCTTCGCCCGCGAGCTGCTCGCCGAGGGCCTGTACGAGCCCACCGGCGACGGCGACGTCCACGTGTGGCCGTGCATTGACGCACGAGGCACCGCGGTCACGATCCTCGAGCTCACCTCGCCCGACGGAGAGGCTCTGATGCAGGCTCGCAGCCGCGACCTGACTGAGTTCCTCGCCAACACCGAGGCACTGGTTCCCGCCGGCTCCGAGAGCGACTTCGTCGACTTCTCCGCCGCCTTGGAGACCCTGCTCAGCTAATCGGTCCGCCTGCCAGTCGCCCTCCCTCACGCCCTCACTTCTGACCGACTTTCACGCGACCGCCCGAGCGCCCAAGCACCCACGAACTTGACACCCGTAGCACCCACTGGCATCAAGACGCCCTACCCCCACGACCTGCCCGCCGGCGGCCGACCGCCATCGACCGCCGGCGGGCAACCCCATGAGCCCGCTGCCACCGACGGATCCTGTCCCGTCCGGGTT
>DATIOH010000078.1:0-2438 GCA_035473375.1 Nocardioidaceae bacterium
CGATCGCGACCACGAGCGGAAACTCGCGGACGCCGAATGCCTGAGCGAGCTCGGGATGCGCCGCGACGTCGACTCGGGCGACGACGAAGCGGCCGCCGAACTCGTCGGACAAGCGCGACAGGGAGTCGTTGATCTGGACAGACTCGGGCGACTCCGGCGACCAGAAGGTCGCGAGCACGAGCACCGTCAGCGAGCGCTCGACGACGTCCTGCCGGAGTCCTTGCTCGTCGACGACGTCGATGACGAACTGGCCGGCCGGCCCGCCCGATGCAGGGCCTCCAGCGGCACCGGGCGGACCGGCGGAGCCTGGAGTCGTCGGGCGTGCCAGCGCGGAGAGATCGACCGCGCCGGGACGCGAGAACTGCGGGACCGTCATGGAGGCCATCCTATGAAGCGACCGGCCGACGTGCGCCAGACGGCCCCTTCACAAGCGGCGCGTGAGGGGGATCCACTTGCCTTCTGGGCGCGCTCCGAACGCGACGCGTCGGCCGGCGCTCAGAATCGGGCCGGTTCTCGGTACTCGCCCCACTCGGCCCGCAGCACGTCGCAGATCTCACCGAGAGTCGCCTCGGCGCGCACGGCGTCGAGCATGGACGGGATCATGTTGCCGTCGCCGCGGCCGACGTCGACCATCGTCGCCAACGCCCGTCGGACCGCGTCCTCGTCGCGTCCGCCGCGACGAGCAGCGAGGGTCCGGACCTGCTCGATCTCGACCTCGTGCGAGACCCGGAGAATCTCAAGCTCGCCGGAGATCGTGTTCGTGTTCGAGTTGACGCCGACGACCAACTTGTCGCCCTTCTCGAGGGCGACCTGGTACTGGAACGCCGCGTCGGCGATCTCGGCCATGAACCAGCCGTCCTCGATGCCGCGGAGGATGCCCGACGTCATCGGGCCGATCGCATGCTCGACGTCGTCGCCGCCGCCCATCGACTTGATCCGCGCGAAGATCGCCTCGGCCTCGGCCTCGATCTTGTCGGTCAGCGCCTCGACATACCAAGAGCCGCCGAGCGGGTCGGCGACGTTGACGACGCCGGTCTCGTCCATCAGCACCTGCTGGGTACGCAACGCGATCTCGGCTGCCTGCTCGCTCGGCAGCGCGAGCGTCTCGTCGAGGGCATTCGTGTGCAGTGAGTTGGTGCCTCCGAGCACGGCCGCGAGGGCCTCGACGGCGGTGCGCACGACGTTGTTGTACGGCTGCTGCGCCGTGAGCGAGACGCCAGCGGTCTGCGTGTGGAACCGGAGCCACTGCGCCTTCTCGGTCTTCGCACCGTAGACATCGCGCATCCATCGGGCCCAGATCCGCCGTGCGGCGCGGAATTTAGCGATCTCCTCGAAGAAGTCGACGTGCGAGTCGAAGAAGAAAGACAGGCCGGGCGCGAACCGCTCGATGTCGAGGCCGCGCGACAGTCCCAGCTCGACGTAGCCGAAACCGTCGGCGAGCGTGAAGGCCAACTCCTGCGCAGCGGTCGAGCCGGCCTCGCGGATGTGGTACCCCGACACGCTCAGAGGCTTGTACGCCGGGATCTCGTGGGCGCAGTACTCCATCAGGTCGCCGATCAGCCGCAGGTGCGGCTCAGGCGTGAACAGCCACTCCTTCTGGGCGATGTACTCCTTGAAGATGTCGGTCTGCAGCGTGCCGTTGAGCTTCGAGACGTCGGCGCCCTGTCGCTCGGCCGCGACGATGTACATGCAGAACACAGGCACCGCCGGCCCGGAGATCGTCATCGACGTCGTGACGTCCTCGAGCGGAATATCGGCGAACAGGGTGTCCATGTCGAACGCGGAGTCGACTGCCACGCCGCAGTGGCCAACCTCGCCGATGGCCTTGGGGTCGTCGCTGTCGCGTCCCATCAGGGTCGGCATGTCGAACGCGACCGACAGCCCGCCCCCGCCGTGGCCGAGGATCATCTTGTAGCGCTCGTTGGTCTGCTCGGCGTTGCCGAAGCCGGCGAACTGACGGATCGTCCAGGTGCGGCCGCGGTAACCGGTGGCGTAGAGCCCGCGAGTGAACGGGAACTCCCCCGGCCAGCCGATCGCGTCGAAGTTTGGGTAGGCCGACTCGTCGTCTGGCCCGTAGACCGGCTCGACCTCCATGCCCGAGAGCGTGGTGAAGTCGGCGTCACGGACGCGGGCCGCGTCGTAGCGCGCCTGCCATCGATCGCGCCCGGTCGGCTCGGTCGGCTCGGTCGGCTCGGTCGGCTCGGTCGGCTCAGCCATTTGCCGTCTCCCCCAAATTAGTAGGACGTCCTACTAATTCATTGTAGGGCATCCAGACGGTGCCGAACGACCGCGCTTCTCGACGCGTGGCTGGGCGGTTGCGCGAAACGCCAGCCGTGGCTGCGCGAGACGCCAACGGTGGTTGCGCGAAACGCCAGCGGTGGTTGCGCGAGACGCCAGGGATGGTTGCGCGAAACGCCAGAGAAGAACCTCACGCAGGC
>DATIOH010000079.1:0-6866 GCA_035473375.1 Nocardioidaceae bacterium
GTCGAGCCCTGTTGGAGTGACCTTCCGGGTGCTTGACTCGTGGCAGGGAGTCACCACGTTCCCCCTCATCGGGAGGCCCCACATGCCCACACCAGTTGTCTTCGTCCACGGCCTCTGGCTCCACAGCTCCTCCTGGGAGCCCTGGATCGAGCTCTTCAACAAGAACGGCTATGCGGCCAGCGCCCCCGGATGGCCGGGCGACGGCGCGACCGTCGAGGAGACGCGCGCCAATCCCGACGCCGTCGCGGGTTTCGGCATCGACGACATCGTCGACGCCTATGCGAAGGCGATCGACGGTCTCGGCGAGAAGCCGATCGTCATCGGTCACTCGTTCGGTGGGCTGATTGCCCAGCGACTTCTCGGCGAGGGCCATGCCGTCGCAGCCGTCGGCATCGACGCCGCGCCGCCAAAGGGTGTTCTCTACCTGCCGCCCAGCGCGCTGCGGGTCGCCTCGATCGCCCTGCGCAACCCGGCCAACCGCAAGCGCGCAGTCGCGCTCTCGAAGGAGCAGTTCCGGTACGGCTTCGGCAACGCCGTCTCGCAGGAGGAGTCTGATCGCCTCTTTGACCAGTGGTCCATTCCCTCGCCGGGACGACCGCTGTTCGAGGCCGCGACAGCAGCTCTCATGCCCAAGTCGCCGGCTGCCATCGATCGCAAGAACAACGACCGCGGCCCCTTGCTGCTGACTGCCGGCGGCAAAGACCACACCGTGCCAAAGGCCATCACGACCCAGACGCGCAAGCTGTACCACAAGTCGACCGCCGTGACCGACCTATGCGAGTTCCCCGACAAGGGCCACTCGCTGTGTATCGACGGCGGCTGGCGCGACGTCGCCGACGCCTGCCTCGACTGGTTGAAGAAGCAGGGCCACTGAGGACAATGAAACTGAAGACAATCGAGCCGACGACAACTGACATGACGGCCTATGACGGGGCCTGACTAGGCCATCACTCTGATGTAGCAGTGCTCGTTGGCCCGTGGTCGGCTCAGTTGGAGTTTGAGCTCGTGGCGCACGCCCAGCGGCGTTCCGACGCTGGCCTTCATCTTGCCGCCTGCGTCGGAGTGGGCCGTGCCGAAGTCGCCGATCCCGGTGACCGCTGTGCCGTCGCCGAAGTAGGTCGTCGCCTCAGTGGTGAGATTCCAACGGGCCCGCTCGCCGGCTCGATGGAAGTGGACGGTGAGCACGACCCTGTTTCCGGCTTGCCGAAGGCTTCCGTGGTACGCGGCCTTGCCGCTGCAGACACCGCTGATGAGGACGGGTCCGCGGAAGTCCGATGTGGCGCCGCGCTGATCGGCCGCGCTCGCGCCGGTCAGCGCGGCGAGTCCGAGCGAGGCTGCGACGACTGACACGGTCGACAGCATTGCTGCACGAGCAGTGAACATGGGGTCCCCTTTCGCCGGCGGGCGCTCACGCCTCGTTGGCGACGACCCGGCCGTTGACCTCGCCCAGTGTGACGCGACCGACGGCTCCGGGGCTCCATCCGCGCAGGGTCACGATGTCGCCGTCTTCGAGGAACCCCCGCGTCGACCCGTCCGCAAACCTGATCGGCTCTGCGCCGTTCCAGGTCAGCTCGAGCAGGCTGCCGAACATTGACCGATCGGCGCCGCTGACGGTGCCCGAGCCGAAGAGGTCGCCGACCCGCAGCGACGCGCCGTTGACGGTCATGTGGGCAAGCATCTGGGCGGGTGACCAGTACAGGTCGGTGTAGTGCGGAGAGCTGACAACCTGGCCGTTCACCAGGATCTCGAGCCGCAGATCGAGGCCGAATCGCTCGTCTGATGTCCCGGCGAGGTACGGCAGCACGGGCGGCTCTTGGTCGGGGCCTGGCACTCGAGCGCCGTCGAGCGCCTCGAACGGGACGACCCACGCGGAGATCGACGTCGCGAAAGACTTGCCGAGGAACGGCCCGAGCGGGACGTACTCCCACGCCTGGATGTCGCGGGCGCTCCAGTCGTTGAGCAGGACGACGCCGAAGATGTGGTCGGCGGCCTCGGCCAACGTCACGGGTCGGCCGAGCGTGCTCGCGGCGCCGACCACGAAGCCGACCTCGCACTCGATGTCGAGGCGGACGCTCGAGCCGAAGACCGGAGGCGCCTGCGGGTCGGGGCGACGCTGTCCCTGCGGCCGAATGACGTCGGTGCCGCTCACGACGACGGTGCCGGCGCGACCGTGGTACCCGATCGGCAGGTGGCGCCAGTTCGGCGGCAGGCTCGGGTCGCTCGGTCGGAAGAGCTGGCCGACGTTGGACGCGTGGTGCTCGCTCGCGTAGAAGTCGACGTAGTCGGCAACGGCGATCGGCAGCAGCATCGGCTCGGAGCCCGCCGGACGGGCGGCGGCCTCGAGATCGTCTCGCGCGGACTCGTCGGCGACTGCCGCGCTCAGCCAGGCACGGGCCGCGCGCCAGCCGTCGGGACCAAGGCCCATCAGCGGGTTCAGGCTGTCGGACGCGAACACCTCGACGAGGTCGCTGCCGAGCGCCGACGCAAGCGCCGCCAGGTCGATCACCTGATCGCCGATGCGGGTGACGACTCGCGGCGGACCGTCGTCGGGCGCGAGCACGCCGTACGGGAGCGTCGCCGGGCCGAAGTCGGCGTCGGGCGGCGGCAGAGTCCAGCTCATGGCAGTGCGTCCTCCTCGAGGTCGGCGTCGATCAGGCGCAGGTCGATCAAGTCGCCGATCGGATCCTCGACGCCGCAGCAGCCGAACGACGTGAACGACGACCGCACCCGCAACCCGTCGTCGACCGTCCACCCGCGTACCTCGTCGGCGAGGGTTGCAGCATCGCGGCCCGCGAGCGCCTCGACGACACCGGCCTCGCTCGCGCCCGCGTGACAGCGCGCGACGGCGACCATCACATTGAGGAAGCCGTGGTGCTCGAAGCGAGTCGTTGCGCCGGTGTGCCGGACGGCGTGATGCAGGCCGGCCGTGAGTTTGAACGGGACGCCGGCGTTGTAGGCGGCGAGGATGCAGTAGGCGAGGTCGTCGTCGGACGGAAACGCGTCTGCCGTGACTCCGCCGGTACGGAACTTGGCGATGACCGGTGCGCCGTCGATCCGAGCCTCGCCGACCACGTCGAGGAGCGCTTCGACGTCGCTGAGGCGGGCCGGCTCCAAGGCGAGTCGACTGTCGACGTCACCCGGCTCGAGCGGCTCGCCGTGCCACACCTGCTCACATCCGACGAGCTCGGTCCGATCTGGCCAGAGCGTCGGCGTCGGCGCGCCGATCAGAACGACCGCGAGCTGCTCGTCGCGGTCGACGGATGCGAACTCGTGCCACCGGTCGACGGCCACGAGCAGCGGGCCGACGTACTCGGCGTACGGGCCGTGCCTCAGCGCGCTGTGGGCGGGGACGGCGAGCGCAGCCGGCGCCAGCTGCGGCGGGAACATGGCCGCGTCGTCGAAGAGGTCGTAGAACAGCGACGACCGCGCCCTGTCGTTCGGCACCCCAGGACCGTAGCCCAGAGGCCGCCGATCGTTAGCATCAGGGGAAGTTGACCTGACGACCTTCACGGACACGCTGAAAGGGACGTTGCAGATGGCGCACTACCGATCGATCGGGTTCGTTCCGCCGAAGCGGCATACCCAGCATCGGCTCGACGACGGCGCGCTGGCGTACGAGGAGCTGATGGGCGAGGAGGGCTTCTCGTCGGACTCGTCGCTGCTCTATCACCGGAACCTTCCCTCGCGGATCGTCGACTCGCAGCCGTGGCCCGTCGGCGACCTCGCCACCGCGCCCAACCACCCAATGCGGCCCATACACATGAGGCTGCACGACTTGTTCGATCCCGACGACGTCGGTGACGTCGACGTCGTGACCGGGCGGCGGCTCATCCTCGGCAACGGCGACGTCCGGCTGTCCTACGTCGTCGCGGGCGCACCGTCGCCGCTGTACCGCAACGGCATCGGCGACGAGTGCATGTTCGTCGAGCGCGGCGAGGCACGCGTCGAGACCGTCTTCGGCGCGTTCGACGTCGGCCCCGGCGACTACCTGGTCGTGCCGCGGTCGACGACCCACCGCTGGCTGCCGAAGGCCGGCGACGAGCCACTTCGCGTCTACTGCATCGAGGCCAACTCGCACATCACTCCGCCGAAGCGGTATCTCTCGCGGTTCGGGCAGCTGCTTGAGCACTCGCCGTACTGCGAGCGAGACCTGCGCGGCCCCGACGGGCCGATGCTCGCCGAGGCCGTCGGCGCATCGGCCGACGAGCGCAGCGACGTCTATCTCAAGCATCGCGGCAACGGCCCGGGCGGGGTGGTCGGCACGGTGCTGACCTACCCCTTCCACCCGTTCGACGTCGTCGGGTGGGACGGCTGTCTGTACCCCTACGTCTTCAACGTGTCGGACTTCGAGCCGATCACCGGGCGCGTGCATCAGCCGCCGCCCGTGCATCAGGTGTTCGAGGGCTACAACTTCGTGGTCTGCAACTTCGTACCGCGCAAGGTCGACTACCACCCGCTCTCGATCCCGGTGCCCTACTACCACTCCAACGTCGACAGCGACGAGATCATGTTCTACGTCGACGGCGATTACGAGGCGCGCAAGGGCTCGGGCATCGCGAAGGGCTCGATCACGGTGCACCCGGGCGGGCACGCGCACGGCCCGCAGACGGGCGCGTACGAGCGGTCGATCGGCGTCGAGTACTTCGACGAGCTCGCCGTCATGGTCGACACGTTCCGCCCGCTCGAGCTCGGCGAGGCAGGCGCTGCTAGCGACGACAACGCCTACGCGTGGTCATGGGCGCGGGGAACCGAGCAGTCGTCCGACGGCGCGGGCTGAGGTCCTGCCCCCTGTGCAATGTGGATCCACATTGCAGGAGTGGGGTCAGGAGCTCAGAGCGGTGATCTGTCGTTTGCTCTCGAGCATGTCCTTGTCGGCGCGCTCGAGCAGGCCCACGGTCGACTGCCCGACGGCGACCGATCCTGCTCCGCTGCTCGCACGGACGTAGAGCCGCGGAGCCAGGTCGGAGAGGTCGATGTTGTCGATGCTGCCCTCGATGCGGCGGCACAGCTCGAACGTCGTCGTGATGCCGCCCTCGATCGCGATGACGAACTCGTCTCCGCCGACGCGGGCGACGAGGTCGCCCGTGCGGGAGGCGCGGGTGAGCGTCTCGGCGACGCGGATGAGCACTTGGTCGCCGATCTCCTCGCCGTACTCGTCGTTGACGCGGTGGAACCGGTCGAGGTCGATCATGACGAGCGTGGCCGGGCCCTCGGGGTGGGCGTCGATCCACTCGTCGATCGCGCGACGGTTGAACACGCCGGTCAGCGGGTCCTCGCGGGCGATCCGGTCGCTGAACGCGTGCTGCGCCTCGCGCACCGCACCGTCGCGGCGGTCGCGGACGGCCTCGACTGAGCGAATCCGCTGCTGCCACAGCAGAGCCGCCGAGATCAGGATGTAGCCGCGGACGTCAGCGGCGCCGGGGATCTCGAGCGAGCGCTGGTTCTCGTGGTGCTGGTGGTAGGCGTCGAGCCGGATCGCGATGTCGATGTCGTCGCTCATCTGCTCGACCGCCTGCGTGCTCGCGGCGAGTGCTTCGTCGAGCCGTCCGACGAGGCGGTATGCACGGGCCAGTTGGCTGCCGGCGGCGATCGAGTTGGCGACGTTTCCGTCTTCGTCGTCCTGGTCGCGGAAGGTTTGAAGGGTCTCCAGCACCGACTCGGGGTCGAGCGTCGACTCGACCTGGGCGCGCATCCGGCCGAAGGCCGCGGCCCACGCCTCGAAGTCGTGGTCGTCGTCGTCGCGGGGCTCGATCAGCTCGCCCTCGGCGATCCACCGACGGGCGGCCTGAAGGTGGCGATTGTGCTCGGCGCGCAGGTGGCCGAGGTCGAGGCCGACGCGCTCGAGCTCGGCGGCCCAGCGCAGGTGGAGGTCCGCCAGGTTGAAGATGTCGATCGTCGGTCCCTCGCTGAGGTTGACCGGCTGCTCGGCGATCTTCGGGGCGAGTTCGAAGTGGGGGAGGGCCAGCTCGTAGAGCCGGAGTGACGCGTACGCAGATCCCATGGCCGAGTGGGCCCAGTTGCGAAGGCCGGGGTCGGGGCAGTTCTCGAGCAGCACCTCGGCCTCGACGAGGTCGGAGACGGCGCCGTCGACGTCGCCCTCGGCGGCGAGGATCTGGGCGCGGGTGGCCAACGCGTTGCTCTGCCAGCCCGCCGAGCGGATGGACGTCGCGTCGGCGAAGCATTGGTCGGCTGCGTGGACGGCCTCGCCCGGGCGGCCGGCGTACGTGAGGGCGACGGCGAGGGCGTAGTGGGCGAGGATCCGGTCCTCGGGCGTCAGGTCTTCGTCGTTGAGAACCGCGGTGGCGACCTCGATTGCGTGGTCGTGCTCCCCGCGCTGCGCATGCGCGATCAGCTCGGCCAGGACGTCCTGGTCTTGCGCTCGGTCGTCCTCGACCTGGCTCTCGACGGTCATGTCGGGCTCCTGAGGGGTGCGGTCGTGTGCGGGTGACGCGGAAAGGCGGCAACCGAAGTCAGTCACTCGGTCGCAATCAGTGTTGATGCGGTAACGCGGTGTGGCAAGCACATCTGCGGGGGTATGTCCGATCGGCTGAGAGCGGCCCTCGGACGACCGGCGAAAGACTCAGGTCCGCAATGCGATAAAACACACAATAGTGACGAAGTCATGTGCAACTGTCATGCCGGCCACCTCGCCGAGCGGATGTCCTGGTCCACCGAGCCGGACATACCCCCACAAGTCTGCTCGTCGTGTGCGGTCGCGCTGGTGTCGCTGTGAGGCGCCGTCGGCGGGGGAGTGGGGTCAGGCGTCGCGCGTCGAGCGCCGCCGTGGCGGCAAGGTTATGGTGAACAGAGTGTCGCCTGGATGGCTCTCAACCCGCGCCGTTCCGCCGTGCGCCCCGACGATCGCC
>DATIOH010000080.1:0-10085 GCA_035473375.1 Nocardioidaceae bacterium
GCGGTCCGGCGATCTCGCCGTGGTCGACCTGCGCATCGAGGATGACCGGAATCGTCGACGGGACGATTACCTGGAGCTCGCCGCTGTGCTCATCGATGTGCACGGTCCTGCCGTCGAGCTGGCGCGGATCGGAGATGTCCTCGAGATGGACGACCAGCCGGCCGACGCCGTTGTGATACGTCGAGTGCACCTGCGCTGCCTCGGTCGGACGATAGATGCGCTCGCCGTACGGGCCTGAGCCCACGACCGCGGTTGCGGCGGTCGCCAGCGCGGCGACGATGCCGACGGCGATCAGGAGCCGCGACCGGCCGAGCCAGGTGCCGACGAGCAGGCCGATCGCCGTCACTCCGAGGACGGTCGCCGGGTATGCGGACGGCACGATCTCGTCGAAGCTGCCCTGGTCGAGGATCCAGACGACGCCGACAGCGATCGCTGCCGCGGCCATCGTGATGCCGAACAGATGCGAGCGCTGCCTCTTGACCGGAGGAGGTGGAGGCGGAGGAGGCGGCTGGAACTGTCCGTACGGCGGGGGCGGCGGCGCACCGCCGGCCGACCCAGACTCGGCCGGTCGCTGCCACCATGCCCGCGGCGGGGCGAAGGTCGCGGTGCCCGGATCGGGCTGATCGGTCTGGTCGGCCGAGTCCGGGGTCTGCTCGTCCGTCGTCGTTGACGACGCCGGTGGCGATGAGGGTGGGTACGGAGATCCCGGCGTTGGCCACGGTGGCGGCGGCGGACGCTCGCCGCGACGGCCGAACAGGGCGATCGCCCCGAGGGCGAGCGCGCTCACCACGAGGAGCGGCCACGGGTTGGGGGCGGTGAAGCCGATCGCTCCGATCAGGCTGATCGCTGCGACGATGCCGGCGAAGACGAGGCCTGCGCCCATGGCGCGGTTGGGCTCGGTCCGGAACAGGCGGGACAGCGGCGAGTCGGGCCTGCCCTCTTCGGGGATCGCGAACCAGGCGATGATGTAGAGCCACAGCCCGGCGCCTCCGAAGAACGTGAGCGCGAAGAACGCGACACGGATGAGCAGCGGGTCGACGTCGAAGTGCCGGCTGAGGCCCTCGGCGACGCCGCCAATCATTCGCGGCTGGCGCGCGCGTCGCAGGGTGGAGAGGTCCCGCAGTTGCTCGCGCGTGACTCTCGGCCCGGAGTCGGGTTTCGGCGTTGTGTAAGACATGACACCAGCGTGGCCGACCGCGCGGGCTCAGACCATCGGGGATCGCCCCGATATCCCCGCTGCAACCCTGAGCATGCCCGAGGGTCAGGCAAGGGTTGCGACCGATGGTCAGCGGTGGGCTCTGGAAGGATCATTGGTGTTATGAGCCAGACCGTTTGGGAGCCGCGGCGCGCCTTTCGCGACCCCGACGATCGTCTGCTCGCCGGCGTGGCCTCCGGTGTCGCCGAGCACCTCGGCTTCGAGCCGACCCCGGTGCGGTTCGGATTCGTCGCGCTGACCCTGCTCGGCGGACTCGGCGTCATCCTCTACGGGTGTCTCTGGGTGATGATGCCGGTGCGCGGCTCCGATCCCGCCGACATGGCCGCTCCAGGCCTCGCAGCGGCGACCCGCCAGGGCCGCCGGTCCGTCGGCCGCAGCCGCGTCCACGACGTCAGCGCCGCGCTCTCACTGACGGTCCTCGGCCTCGGCGCGATCATCCTTCTGCAGAATGCCGGGCTCTGGATCAACGGTCGGCTGTTCTGGCCGTTGCTCGTCGCGGGCGCGGGCATCGTGTTGCTCTGGTGGCGATCCGACGAGACCGATCGCAACGCCTGGATCGGCGCCAGCGGATACAAGGCCTGGCTTCGCGTCGTCCTCGGTGTCGTCGTCCTCGGCGGCGCGCTGTGGCTCACCCTCTTCCAAGCCGGTGTCTCCGGTGCTCTGGGCGACGTGATCGTCGCCATCCTGCTGGCCGCTCTGGGCGCGGCGCTGGTCGCCGGCCCGTGGCTGCTTCGGCTTACCCGCGATCTGCGGGCCGAGCGCCAGGAGCGGATCCGTAGCCAGGAACGCGCCGACGTGGCAGCGCACCTCCACGACTCGGTGCTGCAGACGCTGGCGCTGATCCAGCGTCAGGCCGGCGACCCGCAGATGGTCACGCAGCTGGCCCGGACGCAGGAGCGCGAGCTCCGTACGTGGCTATTCGACACCGCCGACCCGGCCTCGGCAGACCTCAAGGCAGCCCTGACGCGGGCGGTCGGCGAGGTCGAGGCGATGCACCAGGTGCCGATCGAGCTCGTGGTCGTCGGCGACGCACCGGCCGACGAGGTCGTCAATGCCATCGTCGGGGCCGCCCGCGAGGCGATGGTCAACGCGTCGAAGCATTCCGGCGCCGCTCGTATCGACGTCTATGCCGAGGCCGGGCCGGAACAGGTCGAGATCGACGTCCGCGACCGCGGGACGGGATTCGACCTCGACGCGGTCACCGCCGATCGACAGGGCGTCCGCGGATCGATCATCGACCGCGTCGTACGGCACGGTGGTCGAGCCGAGATCACGAGCAAGCCCGGCGAGGGCACCGAGGTGCGCCTCTGGGCTACCCGAGCGCGCGCACGTGCGGAGACGTCGGAGCAAGGAGACATCAGATGAAGTCGCCTCTGCGGGTCGTTCTTGTCGACGACCACGCCATGTTCAGGTCCGGGGTGCGGACCGAGATCGGCGGGCGCGTCGACGTCGTCGGCGAGGCGTCAGACGTCGAGTCGGCCATTGCGACGATCACCGAGTCCAAGCCCGATGTCGTCTTGCTCGACGTGCACCTTCCGGGCGGCGGTGGCACCGAGGTGCTGCGGCGCATCGCGCCGCGGCATCCCGAGATCGCCTTCCTCGCGCTCAGCGTGTCCGACGCAGCCGAAGACGTCGTCGCCGTCATCCGCGGGGGCGCGCGCGGATATGTCACCAAGAGCATCACCGGCGACGAGCTCGTCGCAGCCCTTGTCCGGGTGAGCGACGGAGACGCGGTGTTCTCCCCGCGGCTCGCCGGTTTCGTCCTCGATGCCTTCGCGGGCCAGATCGAGGTGGCGTCGGTCGACGAAGACCTCGACCGCCTGACCGAGCGCGAGCGCGAGGTCATGCGGCTCATCGCCCGCGGATACGCGTACAAGGAAGTGGCGGCGCAGCTGTTCATCTCGATCAAGACCGTCGAGACGCATGTGTCGAGCGTCCTGCGCAAACTCCAGCTGTCAAGCCGCCACGAGCTGACCAGATGGGCGTCGGAGCGGCGGCTCCTCTAGACATTGGTTCGCCGCGTCGATGACCCGGCCCGCTGCCATGACCAGGCAGGATGGAACCCATGTTCGAGGTGCGCGACAACCCCGAGGACGCACGGTTCGACGCGTTCCTCGACGGTCGCCGGATCGGCGAGCTCACGTACTCGATCGACGGGTTGGTCATCACGCTGATCCACACCGGGATCCGCAGCGAGCACGAGCGTCAGGGCTACGGAACCACCCTCGTCACCCAGGCGCTCGATCTGATTCGCGACACCGGCATGTCGGTGATCGCCGTCTGTGACTTCGCCAGGTCCGTCATCGACGCTCGCCCGGAATACGGCGACCTTCTGAAGGAGGCGTGAGTGGACGTACTCGAGAAGGCACTGCTGTTCGTGCACCTCGTCGGCATGGCCGCTCTGCTTGGCGGCGGACTCGTCCAGGTCACGGCGGCGTCGAAGCGGGTGAGCCGGGCGATGGTCGACGGCGCCTTGACGCAAGTCGTCAGCGGCCTGCTCCTGGTCGGCGTCCTCGAAGGGCAGGACGAGTCGGTCGATCACGCAAAGGTCGGTGTGAAGTTCGCCATCGGGCTGGTGGTGGCGGTGCTGGTCTGGATCAATCGGCGCAAACCCGAGATCCCTCCTGGCTTGTTCTGGGGGATTGTCGCGCTCACCCTCTGCAACGTTGGCATTGCTGTCTTCTGCTAACCGTCCCCCCGTCTTGGAGATGGCGGCGATCTCGACATAAGGTCGGGGCGGCCATGCACCCCGGGCCGGATGAGGGAGAGTCTCGACGCCATGAAGGCAATGCTGCGCGGCCCGATCGCGACTGCGTGTGCGCTCGCCGCATGCGCCTTGAGCGCACTGCCGGCCGTGGCGCACGCCTCTGACGCACGCGCGGCGGCGGTGCACGACACGCAGCCCCCGGCTCTTTCGACGCCGATCAAGGCGAGATTCGTCGTCGGATCCCTGATCAGCCAGTTCCGCGACACGCAAGACGGGAACGCCTTCTTCGACGTCCCGATGCGGCTGACCTGGAGTGCGACCGACAACACCGACTCCGAGCTCAATTACGACGTTTGGGAATACCCTCAGGGCGCAGAGCCGAACCGCATCGGAAACTTCATCACCGAGACGACGTTCGACGTCCTCGCCAGCGACTACGACGGGTTCTTCGGCGGCGCGCCCAACGTCATCGACCGTTGGGGCGTGCAGGCTTACGACGACGTCGGCAACAGCACCGCGAGGACTGTCTTCGGCGCGCACCTCTTCGTGCGGCAGGACGATCCCACGCTGCATACGATCGGGACCGAGGCGCCGGTCAAGGTCAAGGGCCTCCGCTACACCGGCACGTGGGCCGTAGCCAACTGCGCCTGCTACGCCGACAAGACGACGCATCGCACCAACGCCAAGAATGCCGCCGTCGCCATGAACGTCACCGTTGCGAAGGGCCAACAGCTCAGCCGTGTTGCGCTGGTGATGGATCAGGGGCCGGGCCACGGTCGAGCCAGGATCCTGATCGACGGAAAGGCGAGCGGCACCGTCGACACGCTCGCGGCGAACGCAATCCACCGGGGCGTTGTCTGGACGGCCTCGCTGCGACCGGGCGCGCACACGATCCGCATCGTCAACCTGGCAACGCAGGGGCGGGCTCGGATCGACTTCGACGCCGTCATGGTCAACTGACGGCGTCGGAGCCGAGCCCTGCGACCGGCGCCGTTTAGCCGGCGCCGCGTCAGACTTTCTCGACGGGGGAGTAGCGGAGCAGCAGCCTCTTGACGCCCGTCGACCCGAAGTCGATCGACGCGACCGCCTTGTCGGCGACGCCCTCGACGGTGACCACGGTGCCCATGCCGAAGGAGTCATGGAGGACTCGGTCGCCGGGCTCGAGCGATGGCACCGGTCGGCTTCCGGCGGTCGGCTTGGCTGCGGGCAGCGGCCCTCGTCGCGAAGCCATCGCGCTCCGCACCGGCGACACATAGCCGCCGGCGTCGGCATAGCGCGTGCTCGCCGATGTGCTCGACCACGTCGTCTGGTCGGCCTCGGTGCGCTTCCAGTCGAGCAGGGTGGTCGGCAGCTCGGTGAGAAAGCGCGAGGGGGGATTGTGCTGTGGGGCTCCCCAGGCAGATCGGACCAGGGCGCGAGAGACGTACAGCCGCTGCTGGGCGCGGGTCAGGCCGACGTAGGCGAGCCGGCGCTCCTCCTCGAGCTCGGTCGGGTCGCCGAGCGCGCGCGAGTGGGGGAAGATGCCGTCTTCGAGACCGGTGAGGAACACGACCGGGAACTCAAGGCCCTTCGCCGTGTGCAGCGTCATCATCGTCACGACGCCGCCGGCGTCGTCCTCGTCGGGGATCTGATCGGAGTCGGCCACGAGGGCGACACGCTCGAGGAAGTCGCCGAGGTTCGCGCCGTCGCCCTGGTCGCGCTCGTCGGCGAACTCGCGCGCGACGGCCAGGAGCTCGCCGAGGTTCTCGACCCGGGTCTCGTCCTGCGGGTCGGTCGACTCCTCGAGCTCCTTGAGGTAGCCGCTCTGGGTCATGACCGCGTCGACGATGTCGTCGGGCCGCGCTCCGTCGTCGACCATCGCCTGCAACTGCTGCATCATCGCGACGAACGACTCGATGTTGCGCAAGGATCTGGTGGCGATCGCCGGAGCGTCCTCGGCGTGTTGGAGGGCCTCCCAGAATGTGGTGCCGGTGCGCTGTGACAAGACCTCCACGCACGCCTCGGCTCGTTCGCCGATGCCGCGCTTCGGAACGTTGACGATGCGCCGCAACGAGACGCTGTCGGCCGGGTTGACGAGCACTCGGAGGTAGGCGAGCACATCGCGGATCTCGCGCCGCTCGTAGAAGCGCACGCCGCCGACCACCTTGTAGGGAAGGCCGACCCGGATGAACACCTCCTCGAAGACCCGGCTCTGGGCATTCGTCCGATAGAAGATCGCCACGTCGCTCGGCTTGGCGGTGTCGTCGTCGGTGAGGCGGTCGATCTCTTCGGCGACGAACTGTGCCTCGTCGTGCTCGTTGTCGGCGACGTAGCCGGTGATGAGCTCGCCGTCGCCCGCCTCGGACCAGAGGTTCTTTGCCTTGCGTCCCTTGTTCTGCGCGATGACCGCGTTCGCCGCGCTCAAGATGTTCTGCGTCGACCGGTAGTTCTGCTCAAGCAAGATCGTGCGGGCATTCGGGAAGTCCTCCTCGAACTGGAGGATGTTGCGGATGTTGGCGCCGCGGAACGCATAGATCGACTGGTCGGCGTCGCCGACCACCATCAGCTCGGCGGGCGCCGCCGCGCTCGTCGGCGGACCGTCGGCGGCGGACGTCGAGTCGGCCGGAGCGGTGCCCACCAGATCGCCGTCGGCCGTCCGTCGGGTCGCGCCCGCGCCACACAGCTCGCGGATGAGCACGTACTGCGCGTGATTCGTGTCTTGGTACTCGTCGACCAGCACGTGTCGGAACCGCCGCCGGTAGCTCTCGCGTACCTCGGGGTAAGCCTGGAGAAGGTGGACGGTCATCATGATGAGGTCGTCGAAATCGAGCGCATTCGCCTGGCGCAGCCGCTCTTGGTATGTCACATAGCAGTCGGCAAAGGTGCGCTCGAGGTTGTTGGTTGCTTTGGCGGTCGCCGCCTCGGCGTCGACCAGCTCGTTCTTGCAGTTGCTGACCCAGTTGAGGACGGCACGCGGAGCGAATCTCTTCGGATCGAGGTCCTTGTCGCGGCAGACGAGGGTCATCAGCCGCCGGCTGTCGGCGTCGTCGTAGATCGAGAAGTTCGAGCGAAAGCCCGCGTGCGCGATCTCGCGCCGCAGGATCCGCACACAGGCCGAGTGAAAGGTCGAGACCCACATCAGGCGAGCCCGGCCGCCGACCAGTTCCTCGACCCGCTGGCGCATCTCGCTCGCAGCCTTGTTGGTGAACGTGATGGCAAGGACCGATCCCGGATGGGCATTGCGCTGGGCGAGCAGCCAGGCAATGCGACGGGTTAGGACCCTGGTCTTGCCCGACCCCGCACCTGCGACGACGAGAAGAGCCGGGCCTTCGTGGACGACTGCCTGCCGCTGCGATGGATTGAGGCCGTCGAGCAACTCGTCGGGCGTCGGCTGATGGCGACGCCCACGGCCGGCCGCGTCGTCATCGGGGTCGCTCACCCGATCGGGATCGACCAGCACGGGCAGTGGGAACGGGGTCGACATGTCGGCTCACATGCTACGTCGGCGTGCGGACAGCGCCGAGCGGTCAGGTTGTGGGCGTGAGCGGTCAGGTTGTTGGCGTGAGCGGTCAGGTTGTTGGCGTGAGCGGTCAGGTTGTTGGGGTGAGCGGTCAGGTTGTTGGGTGGTGGCCGGGGTTGACAGTGCCGGTGGTGCCCCGCTCGCCGTGCCTCTGGTTGAGCGGACACCAAATCGCGGCCACGCGGCGAACCGCCGGCTTCCTTCGCCGCGATTTGCTGACCGCTCAACGTGGCCTGACGCACGTCTGCACGTCGCGTACCACCTGGTCGGGGTTCTCGCTGGCTTGTCGGCTGCCCACGGTTGAGCGGTGGGTGGCTTGTCGGCTGCCAGGGTTGCGGTGTGGGCGGCTTGTCGGCTGCCCACGGTTGAGGGGTGCGTGCCTCGCCGGATGCTCTGGGGCTAGCGGAGCGGGATGCCGTGGGCGGCGAAGTACGGTGCCGGGTCGACCGGGGTGTCGAGATCGGCTGCGAGCCGGTACTCGAAGTGGAGGTGATAGCCGTACGCGTTGCCGGTGTCGCCGACCCGGCCGATCTCCTGGCCCTTGAGGATGGAGTCGCCGACGTTGACCTCGATTGCGCTGAGGTGGTTGTACCAGACCTGGTCGCCGTTATCGAGGGTCAGTCGGATCTGGTTGCCATAGGGGCCGTCGTCGCCCGTCTGCGCCACCGTTGCATTGGAGACGGCGACGACGGGCGTGCCGTAGGCGGTCGCGAAGTCGATGCCGGTGTGATAGCCGGTCTCCCAGTAACCGCCAGCCTCGCCGAACCATACCGAGATGTGGAAGCCGCTGGTCGGGAGCACCCAGGTGTCGCTCGCGAGCTCGCGGGCGTACTTCTCGGCGTGCTTGGCCATGTCGCTGAGCTTGCTGTTGCGGATCTCTGCCGCGCGCTGTGCCTTCGCCGCATCGCTGATTCCTTGCTTCAGCGTCGGACGGGCGCCGGCTCGGCTGATCTGAGTGGCGTCACGTCCCTCGAGAGACGCCGCCGACAGGTTGGCGACGTATCCGCCGACCGAACGGGAGGCGGTGGGGGAGGCGTCGCCCGCTGGCGAAATCGCCGATCCGGCGGTCGCTGCTCCGGCCGCCGCGATCAGCAGGGCCGCGCCGCCGATCATCGTGGAAGCGGACAGTCCGCTGCGGCTGCGCGCGGGAGTACGAGCGCTGCGTCGGCCGTGCTTCGCCTCGCGGGGCGACTCGGCTCGCCGAGCGCCCGACTTTCCAGCGCGATGCGATGACACGCGGAGATGATCCTTCCAGCCGACGGAGGGGGACGAGGCACGGAGGTTCTGAGGTTATAGGAACCCTAGGGTCGATGCGAAACCCTGCTTGAAGGTTGGGGATGAAACTGGCCGAACTGCCGAGGATAAATCACCTGTAATGAGACACCGGCTCCGGCCTTGGGTGACCCTTCGGTGACTCAGTGGACTCGCGCGGTCGCAGGCAGCCAGCCGTCCGCTGACGTCGCTCTCGGTTCGAGTGTCGGTCGGAGCCGCGTTGGAGATCGGCACGCGACTCACTATGGTCGGGCGTGTCAGGCCGGCTGCGATGTCTCGCGGCCGACAGCGAAGACGTCGTGCGACGTCGTGATCTCGAGGCGGGCAGATGGCTCCGGTGCGGATCGTCGTGGCGAAGCCAGGGCTCGACGGCCACGACCGCGGAGCGAAGGTCATTGCCCGCGCCCTGCGCGACGCCGGCATGGAGGTCGTCTACACCGGCCTGCACCAGACGCCCGAGCAGATCGTCGAGACCGCGATCCAGGAAGACGCCGACCTCGTCGGCCTCTCGGTTCTGTCGGGCGCGCATATGACGCTGTTCAAGAAGGTGCTCGACTTGCTCGCCGAGCGCGACGCGCGCGACATCGTCGTGTTCGGCGGCGGCATCATCCCGGACGACGACATCCCGCTCCTCGAGGAGATGGGCGTCGCGGCCATCTTCAAGCCCGGCGCCACCACGACGTCGATCGTCGACTGGGTGAAGGAGCGCACCGCCACAGCCGGAGCGGCTGGTTAGGGCTAAGGGACGCTCCGCGCGACGTGCGCGGAGATCAACTCAGCGACCTCGTCCGGGCGCGACCACATCGCCCAATGGCCGGCGTCGAGCTCCGCGCGCTCGAGACTCGGCACATATCGGGTCACCTGGCTCGTCATCGCGGGCCTGACGTAGCGGTCGCGCAGAGGCACGACGAGCAAGGTCGGAACATCCGTGCGCGGGCCGCCCGGGATCGGCGCGTAGTGACCGACGTTCG
Organism: Nocardioidaceae bacterium; assembly: GCA_035473375.1. GTDB lineage: Bacteria > Actinomycetota > Actinomycetes > Propionibacteriales > Nocardioidaceae > DATIOH01. Next base: position 9,666 of record DATIOH010000080.1, read on the forward strand.
CGCGGTACAGGCCGAGCCCGTTCACCGCGTCGTCGGGCAGGGTCGGCCCGAAGTGACGGCCATGCCCGCTGGGACGGGCGACGATTCGGCGGGTGGCGGCGCGAACGACGCGTTCGGCGAGCGGCGTCCTGAAGGCGACGACGTACCACGAGCGGACGGCCTGAGTGGCGGCGTCGCGCTTGAGCCGTCGTCCGTCGCCGGATCGCCACGACGCACGCCGGGCCGCGCGGTATAACGCGCCGACGTGCGCGAGGCACGGACCGCTGATGCTGGTGAGCGACGCGATCCGGCCGACCACCCGCGGGTCGCTGTCGACGCGGCAGGCCGCCTCCCATGCCGCGACCGATCCCCAGTCGTGCCCGACGAGATGCACGGGCTCGTCGGGCGACATCGCGTCGATCACCGAGACGAGGTCGTCGA
>DATIOH010000081.1:0-16275 GCA_035473375.1 Nocardioidaceae bacterium
ACGTCAAAGCGATCGGCCAGGTCCAGCAGTAGGTTGTCGCCGGTCTTGGTCTGTTTGGGGTCCTCTGCGCGAGCAGGCTGGTCGGAAATCAGCAGTTCAGTCAGCGTTGCTCGGTTACGCCGGATCTCGTCGGAATCTGTGGTGACGGTCATACCGTCCTCACACGGCCGCACACACGCGGCTGCCAGCACTCGTCCGCCGGTGTCGACGACGCACATACGGCACACGCCTACCGGGTCGAAGCGCTCGTTGTGGCACAGCACCGGGATGTCGACGCCGACCTGCTTCGCGGCGTCGTAGATGGTGGTGCCCTCCGGCACGGTCACCGCGCGGCCGTCGATGTCGGCCGTGACGGTGCGCACCGACGTCTCGGGCTCCCTGAGCGTCGTCATCGTTGCTCCGTCTCTCTCAACATCGGGCAGAGGCTCCTGCCGCAAAGGCTTCCGCTAGCCATCCAACAAAAGGTCTGCCAGATCCACGTGCAGCAGACGGCCGTCCCCGTCGAGGCCGCGCGCCTGATAGTAGGCAGCGACCATCGAGCGTAGCCGCTCGGCCGTGAGCGAGACCGTGCGGCCGGACCCGAGTTCGAGCGGCGTCTCCAAGAATCGGGCGGGCAGGGTGTCGTCAGCCGCCGTGGCGCCTTCGCGGAGATTGAACGCACGCTTGGCGCGGACGATTCGGCGGGCTGTGGCCCGCAGTTCATCGGCGTCGACATCCCATCCGGTAACCAGCGTCAGCAGCCGTGCCCATTCCGCGAACGGATCGTCGAAGACTCCGCGGAGGAACTTGCAGAGGATCATCGAGTCCATCACCGCGGCCTTGTCCTCGGTGCTCACTGCCGCAGCCACGTGTTCCGGGCCGCCGGCAAACCGGTCGACATCGCCGGAGAGGTCCGCCTCGTAGGCTCCCGAGCGGTTGTGGTCGGCGCCGCGGGCGTTGACCGCCAGGCCAAGTGCCATCGACTGGAGGGTGCGCGGCTCATATCCCGGCATCTCCAAGCCTTTGACCTGCGCGGCGAAGTCGAGCGATCCGCGGCCCACCCGCTCGGCTGCGCGGCGGGAGCCCTCTGCAAGCAGCTCGCCCAGCCCAGGTGCCCGCGTGCCGATCTCATCGAGTGCCCTCAGCAGAGCAGCGCCGTCGCCGAACCGCAACCACGGCTCGTCGAGCAAGCCACGCTCTGCACACTCCATGGCCCACGCGATCGTGCCGCCCGCCGAGATGGTGTCAATGCCTAGTTCGTCGCAGCGAGCGCTGGCCGCGAACACGTCGTCGGGGTCGGAAACCCCGCACAGCGGCCCGAGCGCGAACACATTCTCGTACTCCATCCGCTGGCTGCCGCCGTCCTTGCGCGCGTAGATGTGCTCGCACCCGATCGTGCAGCTCGCACAACTGTGGCGAGCCACCCCTCTCATCTCGTGCAGTTCCTCGGCCGCCAGCCGGGGTGCTTCCTCGAAGGTCGCGGAGGTGAAGTTGCGAGTCGGCAGGGTGCTGACCGCGTTGAATGCCAAGAGATTCGCTAACGTCCCCAGCTCGCGATACTTCGCGGTGGCCGGCCCGAAGCTGCGGTTGCGCAGATCCCGCGCCGCGGCCAACACCCCGGCCCGGTCCGCGGTGTCGACCTTCGTGGCGGACTTCACCATCACGGCCTTGATGTTCTTGGCACCGAGCACGGCACCAAGGCCACCGCGCCCTGCGTGTCGGCCGTCGTGGCTGATGGTTGCGAACCGCACACCGCGCTCGCCCGCTGGCCCGATCGCCGCGGTCCGCCATCCCCGGCCATAGCGCTCCGCGAGTTGGGTCTCGGCGTCGGCGGCCGACAACCTTTTCAGGTCGGACGCAGGCTCCAGTCGCGGGCCTTCCGCGTCAATCAGCAATACCGACATCTCCGCGGCGCGACCACGGACAACGATCGCGTCGTGGCCGGTTAGCTTGCCCGCGATCGCAAACTGGCTCGACGCCAGAGCATCCGTGAGCAACCCGGTGAGCGGCGACTTGGCGACCACGGCGAACTTCGCACTCGTGGTTAACGGAGTGCCGACGAGCGAGGAGAACACGAACGCTAACGGCGCCTCGGGCGCGAGCGGATCCACCCCCTGCGGCGCAAGCCGATGCATGAGCCAGGTGCCCAGCCCGACTCCGCCCAGATAGGCACGTAACACCCGCTCGTCCAGCTCGAGCACGGCACCCGACGCGCGGTCGAGATCCACGTCAACGACGAGCGCGCGTCCGAAAAAGCCACCTGGTGCCATGCGTCGACTCTAGGTCGCTATCCGCCCGCGTCTGCGGACAAGAACGCGATGGTATCTCCGGCGACCAGAGGCAGCCGATTGTCCCTGGTCACCTGCTCACCGTTCAACGCGGCCACAATGTGCCGATCCAAGGTCAAACCGACTGCGTCGGCTGCGTGCCCGATCGTCGCTGCCCGCACCGCTTGCGCCTTGTGTCCGCTCCCGCGCGCCAATGTCCCGAATCGCTCAACCGTCACCTCAGGTGGCTCCCGATCCCGCGCTGCCCGGTAGTCGTCCGGAGTGTTGATGTTGAACACCGACTCGAGGTCCGGGTCGTACGTGGCGACCGCGCTGTCGTCGAGCAAGGCGGCGTCGTCCAACTGGGTGACCGCACAGTGCTTGAAGATCATCCCGGGACGCCGGTCGCCTTTCTGGAGCAGATCCGCGATCAACCCGGCCAAGCCCGCCCGGTAGGCAGCGGCCAAGGGCTGTCGAAATCCCCGAGCGACCGGAAGCACAACATCCACGCCGTCGTCGAGTGCACGCAGCACTCGTCGAACGTATGCGGGGTGGAGGAATGGCAGGTCGGTGGAACAGACGAAAGCCGCCTCGGCCCGATCCTCAACCGCAGCCAGGCCGACGGCGAGCCCCTGCATCGGCCCGAGCCCCTCAACCGGGTCTTCGGCAACGACGACCTCGGTCGGCAACTCTGGCAACTCCTGGCCGGGTGCCGCGACCACGACCACGGGCCCATTAACGGACCGCGTCATTACGGCAGCAGCACGGTAAAGCAAGGTCGAGCCGTGCCATTCAAGCGCAGCCTTTGGCTGTCCCATTCGGGTGGATCTGCCGCCAGCAAGCACCACGCCAGCCGCGACACTCACCTGAAAACCGCCCGTCGACGGCTCGCGATCTGCGGCAGCGTCATACGCAACAAAGGAAGCGTTGACGTCATCACGGCTCACTCAGGGGATCCGCGGTCCTCCGGCGGGCGCCGCAGGCTGCGCAGGAAGTCCGGGTCGTCGTCGGGGGCGATGACCCGCGGCCGCGGCTTCGGCGCAGTCTGGACGACCTCGTCGCCGTTGGGACGGCCGTACACGAGCCAGCCGACGTGGCCGGCAATCGGGATGAGAACGATCAGGGCCCACACACCGCGGGGGAGCTGTCGAACCTGTTTCGGATCAGACTGCGCGATCTCGACCCAGCAGTAGACGAGCAGGACGAGAGGGACGATGTACACCAGGAATCTCATCGTCATCCCTCCTTCCCGATTTCAGCGTAGCCCGCACTCGAAGCTCGCGCGCTGAGCCGGCGGAATCAAGGGCGGGCGCGACGAGCGCGAGCTCCGACTAGGGTCGGGCTCCATGGTCGCCATGACCGACCTCGTCACGATCGCCGACATCGACGCGGCGGCGACGCGGATCGAGGGTCGGATCCGACGGACGCCGCTGCTGGCCAGCGAGCTCGCGACGGGCGCCGAGCCGCTCTTCGTCAAGGCCGAGTCGCTGCAGTTGGGCGGATCGTTCAAGATCCGAGGGGCCCTCAACGCCGTCAGCCAACTGTCGCGGGAAGAGCGGTCGAGAGGCATCGTCACGCACTCGTCGGGGAACCACGCGCAGGCCGTCGCCCGGGCGGCCCGGTCGTTCGGCCTCGCATGCACGGTGGTCATGCCGCGAACGGCGCCCGACGTGAAGCGCGCGGCGACCGGGGCTCAGGGCGCGACGGTGCTCCTCGTCGAACCGCAGGATCGCGAGACCACTGCCGCCCGGATCTCCGCGGAGACGGGCGCTGTGCTCGTGCCTCCTTACGACGACCCGGCGGTGATCGCCGGCCAGGGGACGGTCGGCGCCGAGATCGCCTCCGATCTCGCAGCGATGGACGTGGACTCGGTCGACACCGTCTATGTGCCGGTCAGCGGCGGTGGGTTGATCAGCGGCATCGCGGTGGCTGTCAAAGCCCGCCTCGCGGGTGCCCGTGTGGTGGCCGTTGAGCCGACGCTCGCGGCCGACCTCGCGGAGGGCTGGGCGCGCGGCGAACGGGTCGTCTGGGATCCGGCGGTCACGGCGCGAACGATCGCCGACGGCCTGCAAGTGCCGGGCGTGGGCGAGCTGAACTGGCAGCACATCCGTGCTCTCGTCGACGACGTGATCACCGTGTCCGAGGAGGAGATTGTGGCGGCCCTGCGGCGATTGGTGCTCGAGGCGAAGCTCGTCTGCGAGCCGAGCGGCGCGACCGCCATGGCTGGCTATCTCGCCGATGTGCAGGGACGCAGCCGGTCTGCGGCGTCGGTCGTCGTCGTGTCGGGCGGCAACATCGAGCCGGCGATGCTGAGCCGCCTGATCGCGTGACCGCGCTCGGTCGGTCGATCCAGCAGGGATGCTGTAGGGATGCAGCAGGGTGCTGGGGACCGGTCGACCTGAGGTGAGCTGCGGCGACCGGGGACTGGCCTGATTGGATGTCTGCGTGAAGCTGTTCGCCCTCTACACAGCGGCGCGAGCGGCGCTGTTCCTGGTGGCCTACGGACTGATCTGGCTCATCTTCGGGCGGTGGATCGACTGGAATGCGCTGAGTGCCCTGTACACCGCTCTGTTCGCCCTGTTGATCTCGGCGGCCGCCTCGTTCGTCGTGTTGCGCGGGATGCGGGCCCAACTCAGCGAGCAGGTGGCGCAGCGCGCCGCGCGGGTCAAGTCGGCCTACGACGCCCGCCGGTCGGCGGAAGACGACGACGACTGATCGAGTCGCCGGGCCGCGCTACAACCCTCACGCGGCAACCCTCACGCGACGCGGTAGACGACCAGGCCCGCCAGCAGGCCGACGGCATACAGCAGTTCGGCCAGGCCGGTGTCGCGCAGAGCCGCGATGAGGGCAGGCCCGACCGCACCGCGGCGGACGACGACCACCGCGCGGATCGAGAGCGGCGCGGCAATGAGGCCGCCGAGGGCCCACGGCGTCAGGTCTGCCGCGATCAGGACCAGGAACGCGAACGCGACACCGTGGAGCGAGGTGAACAGGTCTCGTGAGCCTTGGTCGCCCATGACGACGGCGAGGGTCCGCTTGCCCGTCTCGCGGTCGGTGGGGATGTCGCGCAGGTTGTTGGCCACGAGGATCGCGCAGGCCAGCGACCCGATGCCGCAGGCAGCCCAGACGTCGCTGGTGTCGATGTGCTCGGTCTGGACATAAACCGTCCCGAGGACCGCGACGAGCCCGAAGAACACGAAGACGCTGACCTCGCCGAGGGCGCGATAGCCGTACGGGCGTGAGCCGCCCGTGTAAAACCACGCGGCGACGATGCAGACCGCGCCAACGGCGATGAGCCACCACGCCGTCGTCGCCGCGAGTGTGAAGCCGACGACGGCAGCGACCGCGAAGCTCGCGTACGCGGCTTGCTTGACGCTGGCGGGCGAGGCGACGCCGGAACCGACGAGCCGGAGCGGCCCGACACGGACGGCGTCGGTGCCGCGCACGCCGTCGGAGTAGTCGTTGGCGTAGTTGACGCCGATTTGGAGGGCGAGGGCGACGATGAGGGCGAGGAGCGCCTTCCACCAGACGAACGAGTCGGCGGCGATGGCGAGGCCGGTGCCCGCGAGGACGGGGGAGACTGCGGCCGGAAGCGTGCGCGGGCGTGCGCCCTCGATCCACTCCGCTGCCGTCGCCATCGCGCCGCACAGTCTGTCAGCCCACGCACCGCAGAGATGATGCGGACCGGGCCGGGGCCGGCGCCCTTGCAGTCAGGCGTCGAGGTCCGAGACGAGGACTCGGCCCGCGCTGAGCGAGCGGCGGTGTGTCGCGGTGACCCCGAGCTCGTCCGCAATGGTGAGCAGGTTGTCGTCCCGTACGACCTGGTAGCCGTTGCGAGCCAGCAGACCGGCGATCGACGCGGGCTTCCAAGTCGAGCGGCTCGGCTCATTCGTCCACATGTCCTCGCGGCGGGCGAGGCGGTTCATTCCCCGGATCGCGAGTCGCCCGGTCGAGGCGACGAGCGACGGCGCTTGGTACTGGACGATCAGCCGGCTGCCCGCCGCGGACGCGCCGGCGAGCGCGGAGACCGTCGCCGCGACCTCGCCGCCGCTGAGGTAGGGGACGACGCCCTCCCAGACCCAGATCGTCGGCTCGCCCCTCTGATGGCCCGCGGCCGCGAGCCGGTCGTCGAGGCGGTCGCGGCTGAAGTCGACGGGCGCGTACGTGACGGACTTCGACGCCAGGGTCAGACCGGCAGCCGCGACCCGGTCGCGTTTGGCGTCCTGCGAGGCCGGGTGGTCGACCTCGTAGACGTCGACCTCCGCGAGTGACGTCATCCGCCAGGCGCGTCCGTCGAGCCCTGCGCCGAGGACGACGACCTGCGCTGCAGACGCCGCCTCGATCGCCTCCTCGATCGCCTCCTCGATCGCATCGTCGATCGCGACCGTGCGCGGCGCCATCCCCTCGGCCGTCGCCTGAACCAACTCGTAGTCGAGGCGCTCGCGCCAGTCCGACGGGGGACTTCCCGATCGAACCCCGTCGACCACGAGCCGTTCGCCGTCCTGCAGCAGCGACATCGCGGTCTCGTCGGCGAATCGCCCGACGGCTAGCCGGCCGTTGGCGGCCGCTCGCCCCTGGCAGACCAGGACGGCGGTGCGACTAGCGGTGCGCGCTGAGTCCATCGGTTCATCCTCCCCCTTCGCACGACCTCGACCGGAATAGGGTGAGCGCGTGCCGGGATCTGACGTGGGCCTGCGTCCGCTGACGGGCAGCCCGCGCGAGATCGAGTCGCTGGTCGCGGGGTGGCTTGCAGCGGACGAAACCGAGCCGCTGTGGGTACGCACGTCCGGCAGCTCGGGAGAGCCGAAAGACGTCATGCTGAGCACCCAGGCGCTGCGGGCCTCGGCGACAGCGACGATCCGCCGCCTCGGCGGCCCGGGGCAGTGGGCGCTCGCGCTGCCCGCGCACTATGTGGCCGGCCTCCAGGTCGTCGTGCGGTCTCTGTTGGCCGGCACCAGCCCCGTCGTGGTCGCCGACCACGACGACCTTTCGGCTGCGACCGCCGCTCTGACCGGGGCGCGCCGCTATCTGGCGATCGTGCCGACCCAGCTGCATCGGTGGCTCGACGACGACGCAAGCCTCGAGGCACTGCGCGGCTACGACGCGGTGCTGCTCGGCGGGGCGACGGCCGCCGAGTCGGATCTGACGGCTGCCCGCGCCGCGGGAGTCGCGATTGTCACGACCTACGGCATGAGCGAGACCTGCGGAGGCTGCGTCTACGACGGGCTGCCGCTCGACGGGGTCGCTGTCGCCCTCGGCGCAGGGGGCCGGATCAGGCTCGCGGGCCCGGTCCTGTTCGACGGCTACGCGGGCCGTCCCGACCTGACCGCCGAGGTGCTGCAGGACGGCTGGCTGACCACGTCGGATGTCGGCGAGCTCGACGCCGACGGTCTGCTGACCGTGCTCGGGCGGGCCGACGATGTGGTCGTGTCGGGCGGGGTCAAGGTGCCGATCGCCGTCGTCGAGGCGGCTGTGCGATCTGTCCCGGGCGTCCGCGGATGCGCGGTCGTCGGATTGCCTGACGCCGAGTGGGGAGAGGTGGTCTGCGCGGTGGTGGAGGTCGCGGGCGACGATTCCCGGGTGACGCTCGACGAGGTCCGTGCCGTGGTCGGCAGCCGCCACCCCCGCACCTGGGCGCCGCGCCGCCTGGTCGTCACCGACGCCCTTCCACTGCTCGAGTCCGGAAAGGTCGACCGCGGCGCCGTCTTGACCTCGCTCGCGGCCGCACATGGCTAGCGGCGAGTTGTTGGACGGCCGGCGGTTGGAGGTGTTCAGGCTGCCGATGACGACGCGGTTCCGCGGTGTGACAAGCAGGGAGGGCGTCGTCGTGTTCGGCGACGCGGGTGTCGGAGAGTTCAGCCCGTTCTGGGACTACGACGCGACCGAGTCTGCGATCTGGCTGCGTGCTGCGCTCGAGGCTGCGGACGTCGGGCCGCCCGCAGCGCTCCGCGACCGAGTGCCGGTCAACTGCACCGTCCCCGCCGTCGGCCCCGAGCGCGCTGCAGCGATCGTGCGCGACTCCAACGGCTGCCGGACCGCCAAGGTCAAGGTCGCCGAACGTGGTCAGACCCTCGACGACGACGTGGCGCGGGTTGCGGCCGTGCGCGCGGCGCTCGGCTCCGAGGGTCGGCTGCGGGTCGATGCGAACGGCGGGTGGTCGGTCGAGGACGCGATTGCCGCGCTCCGCGAGTTGAGTCAGTTCGACCTCGAGTACGCCGAGCAGCCGGTCGCCGAGGTCGTGGGGCTGCGCGACGTCCGGGCGAGGACGTCGGTGCCGATTGCTGCCGACGAGTCGATCCGTCGTGCCCGCGATCCGCTGCGCGTCGCGCAACTGGCGGCGGCGGACGTCGTCGTGCTCAAGGTCCAGCCTCTCGGCGGTGTCCGGGCCTGCCTCGCCGTGGCCGACGAACTCGGCCTCCCTGTCGTCGTGTCGAGCGCGCTCGAGTCGTCGGTCGGCATCGCCGCGGGCGTCGCGCTGGCGGCAGCGCTCCCAGACCTGCAGTTCGCATGCGGGCTGGCGACGACGGCCTTGCTCGACGGCGACCTCGTGCGCAACCCCGCCGTCGTCGCCGACGGTGCGATCGCCGTCGACGCCCCCGCGATCGACGACGATGCGCTCGACCGGCACCGTGCCGATGCCGAGACACACCGTCGATGGCTTGACCGGATCGCCGCGTGTGAGCGCGTCCTCAGCGAGCCGGTGCGAGGACCGAGCTGATGAGCCAGCCGATAAATGAGCCGATGAACGAGTCGATGGCCGTGGCGATCGAGGCAGCAGAAGGGCTGCGGCGTGCCGGCGTCACTGATGTCGTCCTCGCACCGGGGTCGCGCTCGGCCGCCCTCGCGCTCGTGCTTCATCAAGCCGACTCCAACGGAGTGCTCCGACTGCACGTGCGCATCGACGAGAGAACCGCGGGCTTCCTCGCGCTCGGCCTGGCGAAGGGCGGTCACCGTCCGGTTGCCGTCGTCACGACATCTGGCACGGCTGTCGCCAACCTTCATCCGGCCGTACTCGAGGCGACGCATGCCGGTGTTCCGCTCATCGTGCTCTCCGCCGACCGCCCAGCGGCGCTCCGCGGAACTGGCGCGAACCAGACGACGGATCAGCGGCAGATGTTCGGCGACCAGGTCGCGAGCCACGATCTGAAGCCGGGCGACACCGACGGCGTGGCGCACGCGATCGCCTCGGCCGCCGGGCGATCCGGTCCGACGCAGATCAATGTCCAGTTCGCTGATCCGCTGGTGCCGGAGTCGCTGCCCTTGCCCTTGCAGACGGGTGAGTCTCCGGGCGAGCAGGGCGGCCATGCCGATGGCCCGCCACGGCGTCGCTGGGATCGCGCCGATGCGCCGCCGGCGGAGCAGATCGCCCTCGGTCCTCGGACAGTCATCGTCGCCGGCGACGACGCCGGACCCCTCGCGCGAATGCTCGCGCAACGCGCGGGCTGGCCCCTGCTGGCCGAGCCGACCTCGGGCGCTCGCAACGGCCGCAACGCGATCCGGACGTATCGACTGCTGCTTGCGAGTGATCTCGGCGCGCGGGTCGAGCGGGTCGTCGTCACCGGACACCCCACCTTGTCGCGCCCGGTCACCCAGCTCATCTCGCGGACCGACGTCGAGGTGCTCTCGGTGCGGTCGTCGTCCGGCGTGTGCAGTGACCCAGGCCGCGTCGCGCGGCACCTCGATGTCGTGCCCGAGGTCGTCGGCGCCGACCCGTCGGACTGGCTTGACGAGTGGCAGGCGGCGGACGTGCGGCTGTCGGCCGAGGTCGACCGGATCGCCGACGAGCCGGCCGGTCATCCGCTGCGCATCGGCCGCGCGGTCGCGGCCGCCGTCGTGCCGGAGGCCCTGCTGGTCGTCGGGTCGTCGCAGCCGATCCGCGACCTCGACGTCATGACGACGCCGTACGAACCAGGCGGTCGACGGTTGATCGTCGGAAACCGCGGACTCGCGGGCATCGACGGCACCGTCTCGACGGCGATCGGCAGCGCTCTGGCGCGACGCTCGTCGCGGTCGCTCGCGTACATGGGGGACCTGACCTTCCTTCACGACGCGAACGCGCTCGTCATCGGCCCCGACGAGCCGCGGCCGGATCTCACGATCGTGGTGCTCAATGACCGCGGAGGCGCCATCTTCGCCACGCTCGAGCAAGGCGCGCGCGAGCTGGCGTCGGCGTACGAGCGTGTCTTCGGCACACCGCACGACGTCTCGATCGAGTCGCTGTGCGCCGCGACCGGCACCGTCTACGAGAGAGTCGCCGACGGCGTCGATCTCGCCGCGGCACTCGAACGCGAGCCGCGAGGCATCCGGGTCATCGAGGCTCCGACGACCCGCGACGGCAGACGCGACCTCGACGCGCGGCTGCGAGCATTGGTGTGACGCAGTTGTGACCCGTGATGACTGAGCAATTTCGATCAAGTCGCGCGGCCGGCGAGCACGCAGGCTTGGTGACGTGAGCACGCAATCGGACACGTTCGTCGGCTTCGTCGACGCGCTTGCCCGCCACCTCGACGACCACGACGCGCGCGGCGAGGACCTCGCTGCGCGGGCGTACCTGTCGCGCTTCCACTTCGACCGCGTCGTCGCGGCCGCGTCGGGCGAGACACCGGCCCGATTTCGCCGTCGGGTCTTGCTCGAACGCGCCGCATATCGGCTCGCCACCAGCGAGTCCGGCGTCCTCGACGTCGCGGTCGAGGCGGGCTACTCGTCGAACGAGGCGTTCACGCGGGCGTTCCAGCGGGCCTATGGGCTGTCGCCCTCGGCCTGGCGGTCGACGCCGACGCCGATCCTGCTGGACACACCGAACGGCGTGCACTTCCACCCGCCCGGAAGCCTGCGGCTACCGGCTCGAGAAGAGGTGACAGAGATGAACCTGCTGACCAAGATGGCCGAGCACCACGTCTGGCTGGTCGGCGAGCTGGTCGACCGCGCTTCGCGACTGACCGCCGAGCAGCTCGACACGAAGATCCGCGTCTCGGTCGACAACGAGGACGGCACGATGACGACGCGGTCGATCCTCTCGCGACTGATCGGCCAGATGGACATGTGGATGTGCGCGATCGAGATGCGCGAGTACGACTGGTCGCTTGAGCAGGACGAGTCGGTCGACACGATGCGTGAGCGGCTGGGGCGGGTCGGGCCGGCGTGGCTCGCCCAGGTGCACGACTCGATCGACGGCGGCCGCCTCGACGAGACGTTCGTCGACGCGCTCTGCGACCCGCCGGAGGTGTTCACCTACGGCGGCATGGTCGCCCACGTCCTGACGTTCGCCGCGTACAACCGGACCCTCGTCGTGCAGGCGATGCAGGAGGCGGGGGTCACCGATCTCGGCTGGGGCGATCCGATGAAGTGGGTCGCCGAGCCCGCCAGCTGACCGCCGTCCCAAAGTGGCTCCACTTTGGGGGCGTGGGGCGGTCCGATGAGGGGGGTCGCCGGGCCTGCCAGCTGACCGCCGTCGCAAAGTGGCTCCACTTTGGGAGCGTGGGGTCAGCCGCTGAGTGCGTCGCGGACCGGGATGAACTTCGCGGCGGCCTCGGCGAGCTCGGCCTCGGGATCGGAGTCGGACACGATCCCGCACCCGGCGAACAGGCGGACGCGGGCGCCGTCGACCTCGGCGGATCGCAGCGCGATCCCCCACTCGCCGTCGCCGTCGGCGTCGATCCAGCCGACGGGGCCGGCGTAGCGGCCACGGCCCATGCCCTCGATCTCACCGATCAGCGCAACAGCGTCGGGCGTCGGGGTGCCGCCGACGGCCGCAGTCGGGTGCAGCGCAGCCGCGAGCCCGAGCGAGGTGGCGCCGGCGTCGAGCACGCCGGTGACGTCGCTGGCGAGGTGCATGACATTCGGCAGGTGCAGCACGAACGGGCTCTCGGGGACGTTCATGCTCAGGCAGTACGGCGCCAACGCGTCGGCGACCGACCGCACGGCGAACTCGTGCTCCTCGAGGTCTTTCGACGAGCGCGCCAATGTCGCCGCCAGCGCCAGGTCGTGCGCGTCGTCGCCAGTGCGGCGGATGGTGCCGGCGAGAACCCGGCTCGTCACCAGGCCCCGCTCGCGGCGGACCAGCATCTCCGGCGTCGCGCCGAACAGGCCGTCGACGTGGAACGTCCAGCACGCGGGGTACTGGTCGGCAAGCTGCGCGACCGGCGCCCGGACGTCGAGTGGCTCGGCGAGCTCGGCCACGAGGTCGCGGGCGAGGACGACCTTGTCGAGGTCGCCGCGTCGGATCCGTGCGACGGCGTCGGCGACGACGAGCTCCCACTCAGCGCCGCTCATCGCGCCGTCGCTGAAGGTGGCGCCCTGCGGCTGACGAACCGGCGACACGTCCGACCCTGGGGGAGCGGTCGGCAGCGATCCGCGGCTGATCATGGTCGTCCAGGCGACGTCGCCGCGACGCCCGACGACAACCTCGGGGACGACGAGGACCGAGTCACCGGGCTCGTCGGCGTAGGCGAACGAGCCGAAGGCGACGAGCCCGCTGCCGGGGAGTTGCGCCTCGTCGCGGACGACACTGTGACGCGCCTGCTCGCGCCACCAGCTCTCGGCCTCGTCGAAGCGAGACGGGCCGCCGGCGTTGAACCGAGCGGTCTCGCCCCAGGCGACCAGGCCGTCGCCGCGGTGCAGCCACGACAGGCGGCCGCTCTCGGGCAGCAGAGCCGCCAGCGGGCCGGGGTCGTCGACGACGACGGTTCGGACGACGAGCGGTGCGTCGCTCGGGGCGCGCTTGGCGAGGGTCGTCACGGCATCACAGCCTAGTGTCCCGAGTCTGAAGTTCTAGGCCGCGGCTACGTCAAGGTATTTCGGACTCGGGACACTGAGGCCACGGCCCTCCGCGGCCGTGAAAGGCTGGGCCTATGAGCCGAGCCGGCCTCGACAAGCAGCCGCACGAGGTGCAGGCGATGTTCGACGACGTCGCCGAGAGGTACGACATGACCAACGACGTTCTCTCCCTCGGCCAAGACCGTCGCTGGCGCAAGGCCGTCGTGGCCGCGGTCGGGCCGGCGACGGGCGAGCGGGTGCTCGATCTGGCGGCCGGCACCGGCACGAGCTCTGAGCCGTTCTCGTCCGCAGGCGCGTTCGTCGTGCCGTGCGACTTCTCGGTCGGGATGCTTCGTGTCGGCAAACAGGCCCGGCCCGGCCTCGCATTCGTCGCCGGCGACGCCACCCGCCTTCCGTTCGCCGACGCGGCGTTCGACGCCGTCACGATCTCGTTCGGGCTGCGCAACGTGGTGGACGTCGAGTCGGCGCTGGCCGAGATGGCTCGCGTGACCCGCCCCGGCGGCCGGCTCGTCGTCTGCGAGTTCAGCACGCCGACGTTCGGGCCGTTCCGCAAGGTCTACGGCGAGTACTTGATGAAGGCGCTTCCCGCGGTCGCGCGCACGGTGTCGTCGAACCCCGACTCGTACGTCTATCTCGCCGAGTCGATCGGGGCATGGCCCGACCAGGACACCCTCGCGGCGCTCATCGGCAAGAGCGGGTGGGACGGCGTCGAGTACCGCAACATGTCCGGCGGCATCGTCGCGCTTCACCGCGCGCGCCGGTGAGGTCTTGGGGAGTGTGCCATCGCGGACGGCGCGGACCGGAACGGTGCGTTCGGCGACGCCCTTCCGCGCTAGTTCGGCGTGGAGTTCTTGCAAAGGGCGACCGTGGCCGTCGATGCTGATCGCATGCCGTTGGACCCCGACCTCGTCGCGATCCTGACGGGCAGCAATCTCGGCACCCTCGCGACGATCAGGCGCGACGGTCGTCCCCAGCTGTCCAACATCAACTACTGCTTCGACGTCGAGCGCGAGCTGATCCGGATCTCGCTGACCGATGGGCGCGCGAAGGTCGCGAACATGCGACGCGACGGCCGAGCGTCGCTGTTGGTCAACGCGGCGAGCGGATGGCACTTCGCTGTAGCCGACGCAACGGTCGAGCTGTCCGCCGTCGCCGCGAGCCGCGACGATGCGACGGTCGAGGAGCTCATCGAGGTCTACCGGCTGGTCGGCGGCAAGGAGCATCCCGACTGGGACGACTACCGCCGGGCGATGGTCGAGGACCGACGGATGGTGGCGCGCCTGCATGTCACCCACCTCTACGGCAAGGTCGCTTGATGACGCTGCGCTGGCGAGCGTCGCAGGTCTGGAATGCCGTGATCGTCCTCGTCGTGCTTGTCTCGATGGCGACGCAGTTCGTGATGGTCGTCCGGGGTGTCGATGTGCTGGTCGAGGACGACGGCACGGTGGCGAGCGCACCTGTCCGCGTAGTCCGCTTCTTCAGCTACTTCACGATTCAGAGCAACCTGCTGGCCATGGTCGCCGCGGCGACCCTCGTCCTGCGGCCAGACCGCGACGGCCGCTGGTGGCGGATCGCGCGCATCGCGGCGCTTGTCGGGATGACCGTGACGTTCTTCGTCTACTACATCGCGCTGCGGCCGCTCCTCGACCTGCACGGAGTGGGCAAGGCGACCGACATCGGCTTCCACTACGTCGCGCCGTTGATGACAGCCGGCGGTTGGCTGCTGTTCGGCCCGCGGCCGCGCATCGACCCGGGCAGCATGGTTCGCCATCTCGTCTGGCCAGTGGTGTATCTCGCCTACATCCTCGTGTTCGGGGCCATCACCGGCTGGTATCCGTATCCGTTCATCAACGCCGACGATCTTGGATATGCGACGGCGCTGTTCCACGCACTGCTCGTCACCGCTCTGCTGCTCGCGGTCGGTGGCGCGTACTGGTACCTCGACAAGAAACTCGGTGTCGTGCCGACGACCGCTGAGCGGACCGCGACTCTCGCGCTCTAGCGCAGCGCGGTCAACGGCAGGTGGTCGCGGCGCACGTGACCTAACCGCGCACGGTCTGTCCGACGGCGACGTCTCGCGGGACCTTTCCGTGGTAACCCCGTTGCCATCGAATGCGTAGCGGGTACAGGGTCGACTGGTTACGCGCGTGGCCGGGGGGTTCCGGCGCACCTCCACGCTCCAGCTAGGGAGATTTCCTTGAACAAGCGACTCATCGGCGCAATCTCGGCCGGAGCCCTTCTCGCAAGCGGCGTGGGCGGCGCGGTGGCGCTGTCAGCGGACGCGAGCACGGGCTCCGGCGCCGCGGCGAAGACCCACACCTGGAAGTTCAACGCCATTCAGAAGGGGAGCCACTCCCTCTCGAAGAAGACGTTTGCAGCGGTCGACGTCGACAAGCACAAGGGCAAAGTCGTCGGCTACGACACGATCTCGGGGACCTTCGAGCCGTCGACCCAGACCACCACGATCTTTGTCGCCGTCGCCCGCAAGGGCGGAATCCTGTACGGCAAGATCGGCGCGACCGGCCCGAGCACCGACTTCACCGGCAAGGTGACGGGCGGCTCGGGCGACTACAAGGGCGCCACGGGGACCATCAGCACGCACGAGCTCCCCAACGGCAACACGACCCAAGTCACGGTCAAGTGGTCCAACTGACCGATCGTTGAGGCGAGGCGGTCGGCCTGAGTCAGCCGACCGTCTCGCAGTTCGTCGGCGACTCGACCCCGTAGCACTGGTCGTCGCCGATGCCGCCGTCGGCGCTGTCGGCTCCTCCCTCGGCAGCGATCACGTCGTCTCCGCCGAGCGCGTTGATCGTGTCGTCGCCGTCTCTGGTGAGGAACTCGTTGTCGCCGTCTGACCCGGTGATGTCGTCGTCGCCGTCGCCGGTCGTGATGTCGACGAAGTCGAAGACTGCCAGCGAACGGTCGCCGTCGCCGCCGTGGATGACGAGGCTGCCGAGCGGTCCGAGCACAGCAGTAACCGCGGGAATCGCCTCCCAGAGGTCGAGCTTGTTCGTGCCGGGGCCGCCGTAGATCTGGCTCGCGCCACCGCAGGCGACTCCTGTGCACCCGAAGGTGTCGTCGCCGTCTTGCAGGCGCAACGTCATCGGGCCGGATCGGTAGGGGTCGCGAGAGAGCACCATGTCGTTACCGGCGCCGGTGGTGATGAGAGAGCCGGCGAGCCCGCCGCGAAGGACCAACTCGTCGTCGCCGTCGCCCGTGTCGATGCGGCGCTTGCCGGGGTAGATGAACAATT
>DATIOH010000082.1:0-11992 GCA_035473375.1 Nocardioidaceae bacterium
CACAGCCGACGTCGACGCACTGCTCGTCGCCGCGGAGGCTCAAGCCGTCGAGGAGGTCGTCCCACACCGCGAACTTCCCCTGCAGGGTCGTGTAGAGAAACGACGCAGTCTGCAGGCCGAACCAGGCGAAGATCAGCCCGACGATCCACCACCAGGGATCGCCGCGCGCGATCAGGACGACCGTGACGACGGCAGCGACCGCCGTGATCGCCCCGAACACGATCGGCACCATCGGGGCGTCGACGCCGTACTCGCCCCTGCGCGCGCTCACACCAGGCACGCTACTGCCGGCACCTGCATCACGATCCGACGTAAAGCGCGCTACGACGTACAGGGCGCTATGGCGTGCCAGATGTCGGACCCTGATGCCCTGGCAGGGCAGTCCAGCGCGATCGGACGAGCTCGAGCTCGACGAGGTCGACGAGCGATCCGTCGAGCAGCTCGTCCGCTTCGCGCGCCACCCCGAACTCCACGAACCCATTCGCCTCGGCGACATGTCGCGACGCGGCGTTGCCGACGGCGGTGCTGATGTGGAGCCGGTGCGTGCCCATGCCGCCCTCGTCGCGCTGGAGGAACGCGTGCCTGACTAGCAGTCCTACGGCCTCGGTCATCACGCCCCGACCTCGCGCGTCGGGATGCGCCCAATAGCCGATCTCGAGTCCCGCCGGACCGCTGCGCGGCACTCCGACTGCCCCGAGCAGGGTGTCTGTCTCGCGGGCGGCGACCGCCCAGAGCGGGGTGCCCGCCATCGACATTTCCCAGCTGTTGCGGATGAACCGCAGCCCCTCGTCTGCTGTGTACGGCTCGGGCAGGGCCGGGATCCATTGCCGGGTCCGCGGATCGCTGCACGACTCAGCCACCCGCTCGGCGTCGGACTCGCGGAGGGGGCGTAGCCGCACCCGCTCGCCATCGACGACCGGGGCGTCCGACCACGGACGGACCGGCAGCCGCGCATCGTCGCGGTGCAGCGTGGCCGTCCAGCCGTCGCGGTAGACGCCGCGCTGCACGAGCCAGCGCCGCAGCGTTCCGCCGAACGTGAAACCCAACTTCCAGGCCACGCGACGCGACGCGACGTTGCCGACGTGCGCGTACCAGACAACCGTCTCGAGGTCGCGATCGTCGAAGCCCCAATCGAGGAGCAGCCCGACCGCTGTCGTCATCACGCCACGCCCTCGAACTGCCGGGTGTCCGCCGAATGCGATCTCCGCACGGCGTTCGCCGTCGTCGCGAAGCGACAGTGACCCAGAGAAGCGGCGCGCGCCGTCGGGGTGCGTCGACTCGATCGCGAAGAGCCACTCACGGTCGTCGGCCCACGTCTGCGGGATCGACTCGCTGACCCAATGCACCGCCATCTCGCGGTCGTAGTCAAGTGGCACGGTCGTCTGCTCGATCGAGAGCGGGTCGGTGCACTGCTCGACGATCGCGTCAACGTCGTCGAGGTGGTGCGCACGCAGCGTCACGTCGCCGGCCGTGAGCGTGGGAACGTCGTCGGGGAACCTCATGCGCAAACCCTGCCGCCCCCAGGCGAGCCGCTCAAGCGGGATTCGCGCCAGCCTCGGTCTTCTGCCCGATACCCTCTTTCCATGGACGATGGGTGTAGACCCGGGTGCCGTTCACAGTTGCCCGCCCCGAGAGCATGGGGTGAGACGGCTCAGTGAGCGGCACTTTCAAGGACATCGCGCTGATCTTGATGTTCATCTTGATCAGCAGTTTCTTCGTGATCGCCGAGATGGCGCTGGTGTCGCTGCGCGACAGCCAGGCCAAGTCGATGGAGCAGCGGGGCCGGCGCGGCGAGATCGTCGCCCGACTCAACCGCGACCCCAACCGATTCCTCGCCGCGGCCCAGATCGGCGTCACGCTGTCGGGATTCCTGTCGGCGGCGTTCGGCGGCGCAACCCTCGCTGATCGACTCGCCCCGACGTTTCGCGGCTGGGGGATGTCCGACGGCGCGGCGGACGCCGCGGCGCTCGTGTCGATCACCCTCGCCATCTCGTACGTCTCACTGGTGATCGGCGAGCTGGTGCCGAAACGGCTCGCGCTCCAACGGTCGGAGGCGATCGCGCTGGCCGTCGCGCCGACCGTCGATCGGATTGCCAAGATCGTCCGGCCGGTCATCTGGCTTCTGTCGCACTCGACGAACCTCGTCGTACGACTCGTCGGCGGCGACCCTCATGCACAGCGAGAGCAGATCACCGACGCTGAGATCCGTGAGCTCGTGTCGGGCTCGGAGACGCTCGGCGCCGAGGAACGCCAGATCGTCGAGGACGTCTTCGAGGCTGGCGACCGGCAGATCCGCGAGGTGATGATCCCGCGCACCGAGGTCGACTTCATCACGGCCGACACGCCCGTCTACAAGGCCGCGAAGATCGCGCTCGAGAGCCCGCACTCGCGTTATCCGGTCATCGGTGAGTCGTCCGACGACATTGTCGGCTTCGTGCACGTCCGCGATCTCTTCGAGCGCGAGGTCATCGGACGCTCGGTGCGAGTAGCCGACCTGGCCCGCGACGTCTTGCAGCTGCCGGCGACGCGCCAGATCCTGTCGGCGCTCACCGACATGCGGCGCGCCGGCGCACACCTCGGCATCGTGGTCGACGAGTACGGCGGCACTGCCGGCATCATCACGCTCGAGGATCTCGTCGAGGAGCTGATCGGCGACATCCGCGACGAGTACGACGTCGCCGAGCCCGAGACGACTCGATCGCTCACTGGCGAGATTGAGGTCGACGGGTTGCTGAACCTCGACGACTTCGAGGACGAGACGAGCATCGAGCTCCCCGAGGGGCCGTACGAGACGGTTGCGGGATTCATCGTGCAGCGGCTCGGACATGTGCCGGGTGTCGGCGACGGCACCGTCTTCGACCGGTACGAGCTCACCGTGCGAGAGCTCGACGGCCGGCGAATCGCACGAGTCCGGGTGAAGCCGATCGGAACGGCCGCGTCCGCGTCCGCGTCCGAAGACAAGGGCGACGGCCAGTCCGAGGCGTCCGGCACGGCGGAGTCCGCGTAGCGCCGCGGCGTCCTTCAGGGCCCGGCCGGACCGTCGCCGACGACGATGATGTTCTGCCACGTCAGGTGGCTGATGAGCAGGTACCAGGTGCGGCCGCCGTTGTCTGACTCCCAGATCGCCTGCGGGGCCGTCGCCCACAGCGCATTCGGAGTGTCGAGCGGGGGTCGGGCGAACGAGACCGCCTCCGGCAGCACCGGACGAAGCGAGTGGTAGGCGGCGATCCCTCCGTTTCCGACCCACACCTGCGGGTCCCCATCGGCGTCGAGCCCGGTGACGACCAGCGATCCCGGCTCAGCCAGCATCGCGCCATAGACCTGGATCGGACGCCCGGCGTCGTCTCGCGCGACGCCGCTTCGTAGCCAGGTGCGTCCCGCGTCGTGACTGACCACGAGTTCGGTGTCGGCGCTACGGCCCAGCAGTGCCATGAAGGCGACGGTGCCGTCCGAGATCAGGGGCTCGCCGACCGGAGTGACGCCGCCGGTCGGTCCGTTGAGGAATGCCTGCGGAAGCAGGTAGCTCGACCAGGTCCGCCCACCATCGGGCGACGTCACGATGCCCGGCGTGTGTCGCGGGCCAGGCAGATGGAAGCCGCGAAGACCACCGTCGGGATGGCTTTGGACGATGTTGATCCCGCCGGGGTCGTGGAAGCTCGGGATGCGCAGCGGCCACTGCTTGAGTCCAGTCGAGTCGATCACGGTCGGTGCGCTCAGTCCGACGCCGAAGGCCGTCACGACGAGGTCGCCTGGACCCGCCGAACGTGGCGGCCCGAACAGATCGCCCTCGAGGTTGTTGACGGCTCCGTCGGGGCTGATGACCTCCAGCGCGCTGCCTCCGGCACCGCTGCTGACGACGAAGTCGCCGGTCGGCGTCGCCCAGGCGTCGCCCTGGCCGTCGGCCGTCAGGGGGACGACCTGCACGTGCAGGAACCCGTCGCGGCTGAGCAGGGCGAACGATCGCTCGATCGCGCAGGAGCGGCAGAACCAGAACGACGCCCATACGCCGCTCGGGTTGCGCGCCACCGCGTACATGTTCGTGCCTGGTGACTGCAGCGCCGCTCGTACGGCGGCCGTCTCTCGCGATACGTCGCTCAGCGCAGCGTTGCTTGCGATGCTCGACCGGTTGTCCGATCGGACGACCGACACTGCGATGCCGCCGCCGACGACGAGTGCGGCGGCGGCGACTGTCGCGGTGAGTCGGCGGCGGCGGCGGGTGGCGGTGGCGACGACGTCGTCGAACGGCGGCATCCCGATCGCGTGCCGGAGGTCGATCGCGAGGTCGTCGAGCCGCTGCCGGTAGGGCAGCCGCCGGTCGTCCCTGTCGGACGCCCTGTCTGGGTCGCGGCCGAGGCCGGCGCGGAGGGCGGCGTCGGCGCGTTGGAGCAGCGCCTGGACTTCGTCGCGACCGATGCGCATAGTCGACGCGGCGTCGGCGTCGGGGAGGCCGGCGAGGTAGTGCAGGACGGCGGCCTCGCGCTCGCGGCGGGGCAGGGCGGAGACGGCGGCGAGGGTCTCGTTGGCGTCGCCGGACAGCCGCGGGTCGGGGCCGGCGGCCGGGGCGGCGGGGCGGCGCAGCCGCAGCCTGGCCAGGAGCCTGTCGCGTCGGGCGCGGCGGCCGATCGCGTCGAGCCCGGCTTGGCGGAGCTCGTCGTGCGGGTTGACGGCGTCGTCGACGGCGCGGCCGTGGCGGTAGGCGTCGGCGAAGGCGTCGCGGGCTGCGTCCTCGGCGGAGCGGACGTCGTCGGCGTGGGCGAGCAGCTCGATCGCGAGACGCCGGTACGACGCCTCGTGCAGCTCTCGGATCAGCTCGCGGCCAGCCATCTCGCCCGTCTTCAGCTCGGTCGCGTCAATCCTGTCACCGTCGGCCAGCAGCCGATCCTGAGTCGGCGAGGGCCTCGTGTCCGAAGTCCTTTGCCGCGGATGGTGTAAAGGTATTTCGGACACGCGGCACGAGTTCACGCTGCCTTTGCCCGAGAGGATCTCTCCGTGACGGACCCGCATCTCCCGCGCGCGTCGGACGACTATCCGCGCCCGATGCTCGTCCGAGGTCGTTGGCGGAGTCTCGACGGCGACTGGCAATTCGGCTACGACGACGACGATCGCGGCGTTGTCGACGGCTGGCACGAGCCCGATCGCACCGCGCCGTTCGACCGCGTCATCACCGTGCCGTTCCCGCCAGAGTCGCCCGCGTCCGGCGTCGGCGACACCGGCTTCCACCCGATTGTCTGGTACCGCCGCACCATTGCCGCCGGCGATCTGCACGACGGCCCGCTTGGCGACGACCGCCTGCTCATCCACTTCGGAGCCGTCGACCACTCGGCAACCGTCTGGTTCGACGGCGTGTTCGTCGGCGCACACGTGGGCGGCCAGACGCCATTCTGGGTCGACGTCGCCGACCTCATGCGGTCAGCTGCCGCAGGTGCGTCGCACGTCATTGTCGTTCGGGCCGAAGAGGACCCGCGCGACCGGTCATTGCTCCGCGGCAAGCAGGACTGGAAGCTCGAGCCGCACGGCATCTGGTATCACCGCAGTACCGGAATCTGGCAGACGGTTTGGGCCGAGCCGGCGCCGCGGCAGCGGATCGCGGACGTCTCGTGGACCCCCGACCTCAACACCGCGTCGGTCGCGTTCGAGGTCGAGCTGGCGGCGTGGCCGGAGCACCCCCTCGACGTCGAGGTGGCGCTGACGCTCGGTGGCGACGAGGTTGCCCGAGCCTCGTTCGAGGTAGAGGGCCGCAGCGCCCGACACACGATTCGAGTCACGGGCCTCGAGTCCAGCGCCTCCCGCGGCCGACTGCTCTGGAGCCCCGACCAGCCGACCCTGATCGACGCCGACGTCGTCTTGCGCGAGCGCGGCCGCGACGCTTCCGAGCTCGACCGGGTCGCCAGCTATCTGGGTCTGCGCTCGGTCGGGGTCGCCGAGGGTCAGTTCCTCCTGAACGGCGAGGCGACCTATGTCCGCGCGGTGCTCGACCAGGGCTACCGCGCCGACACGCATCTGGCCAACCGCGGCTCCGATGCCCTGCGTCGCGAGGTCGAGCTGGTCCGCGAGCTGGGCTTCAACACCGTCCGGATGCACCAGAAGGCAGAGGACCCGCGGTTTCTCTCCTGGGCCGATCGCCTGGGAGTCATGGTCTGGGGCGAGACCGCCAACGCGCACGAGTTCACGCCCCGCTCAGTCGAGCTGCTGACGGCAGAGTGGACGGCGCTCGTGCGCCGCGACCGCAGCCATCCGTCGATCGTCGCCTGGGTGCCCATCAACGAAAGCTGGGGCGTCGACGAGATCGGCACCGAGCCGACACAGCAGGCGTTCGCCATGTCCATCACGGCGCTGACGCGCGCACTCGACCCGAGCCGTCCGGTGATGTCGAACGAGGGCTGGCACCACGTCGACAGCGACATCGTCGGCGTCCACGACTACGCGTCGAAGACAGCCGTCATCCTCGACCGCTACGGCGACCTCGCGGCCGTGCACCAGACGTTGGCCGGACCCGGGCCGGCGAAACGCAAGCTCATCCTCAACGCCCGCCAGCGCGAGCGATTCGACCGCGGCGAGGCTCCGCTCATGCTCACCGAGTTCGGCGGCGTCGGCTACGCCGGCGAACGCAGCAAGTCGTGGGGCTACTCGACGGTCTCGTCCGACGACCAGTACGAGTCGCTGCTGCGAGCGCTCTTCGATGCTGTCCGATCGTGCAAGCCGGTCGCCGGCTACTGCTACACCCAGTTCATGGACTGCGCCCAGGAGGCGAACGGCCTGCTGCGTGAGGACGGCACGCCGAAGTTGCCGGTCGACGCCATCCGCCGCATCGTCTTGGGCGCCTAGCACGGGGCACGAGGTCACGGCGACAGCGCTGCCTTCTCGGCAATATGGATCCATATTGCGTTTCCGTGGCCCCAGCCCCGCGGCCGGTGGCGGGAAGTTGGCGACCGCTCGGGGAAGTTCGCGACCGGTGGCGGGAGGCGGGTGGGGGTCTTTGGCACAATTGCCCGCATGCCCTCGACCGCCGACGCGCCCGCGCGTCCACGAGTCCTCTCGGGCATCCAGCCCACAGCCGACTCCTTCCACCTCGGCAACTACCTCGGCGCCCTCCGGCAGTGGACATCGCTGCAGTTCGATCACGACGCGTTCTACTGCGTCGTCGACCTCCATGCGATCACCGTCGAGCAGGACCCAGTGCTCCTGAGGGCGCGAACGCTCCGATCGGTCGCGCAGCTGATGGCGATGGGCCTCGATCCGAAGCAGTGCACGATCTTCGTCCAGTCGCAGGTGCCTGAACACACGCAGCTCGCGTGGGTGATGAGCTGTATGACCGGCTTCGGCGAGGCGTCGCGGATGACGCAGTTCAAGGACAAGTCGGCTCGCGGCGGCCAGGACCGCACGACAGTCGGCCTGTTCACCTATCCGATTCTGCAAGCGGCCGACATCCTGCTGTACCACGCCGACCGAGTGCCCGTCGGCGAAGACCAGCGCCAGCACCTCGAGCTCACCCGCGACCTCGCGCAGCGGTTCAACCACCGATTCGGCGACACACTCACGGTGCCCGAGCCGTACATCATCAAGTCCGTCGCGAAGGTCACCGATCTGCAAGACCCGACCGCGAAGATGAGCAAGTCGGCGTCGTCGCCCGCGGGCATCGTCGAGCTGCTCGACGACCCCAAGGCGTCTGCGAAGAAGATCCGCTCGGCCGTGACCGACTCGGGTCGCGAGGTCACCTTCGACGAGGAGAACAAGCCGGGCGTCTCGAACCTGCTGACGATCTACGCGGCCCTGTCGGGCAAGGCGATCGACGACCTCGTGGCCGAGTACGACGGTCGCGGATATGGCGACCTCAAGAAAGACCTCGGTGTCGTCGTCGAGGAGTTCGCAACCCCGTTCCGCGAGCGGACGTTCGAGTTGCTCGATGATGTGGCCGAGCTCGACTCCGTCCTGACCGAAGGCGCTGAGCGGGCCGGAGACGTCGCCCGCAAGACACTCGCCGACGTCTACGACCGCGTCGGCTTTGTGCCGAAGCGGCGATAGGGTCCGGTAAGGTCCGAGCGTGCCCACGATCGGCGTCGCCATCGCGGTCCCCGAGCCCTACGCCTCGGAGCTGCAGACGCATCGCGCGATGTTCGGCGACCCGCTCGCGCTGGCCATCCCGTCGCACATCACGCTCGTGCCGCCGACCGAGGTCGTCGACAACCTCGACCGTGTCCTCGACCACCTCGCGTTAGTCGCACAGCGCCATCAAGCGTTCGGGCTCCGGCTCCGGGGCACGGCGACCTTCCGACCCGTCTCCGCGGTGGTCTTCGTCGCGGTGACCGAGGGCATCTCCGCGTGCGAGATGCTCGCGCACGACGTTCGCCAGGGACCACTTGGACAGAAGCTCGAGTATCCGTATCACCCGCACGTCACGGTGGCGCATCATCTCGACGAGTCGGCGCTTGACGAGGCGTACGACGCGCTCGCCGACTACGACTGCGCGTTCGACGTCGACGCGTTCTCTCTGTACATACACGGCGACGACGGCGTCTGGCGACCCGAAGCGACCTTCGCGTTGCGCCGCGCGCGAGCGTCCATCGAAGTGTGACCCGAGTGTGACTCCGCCAGAGCCGGGTAGGGAGTGGCCATGGCAGGTGCTGTGAAGGCCAAGATTGACGCACTGCGCAAGCGGTCGCCGCTGATCCACCACGTCATGTCGATGAACGAGCACTACAACAAGGTCGAGGGCACGCTGCTCGCGGGAGCGGTGACCTATTTCGGGTTCTTGTCGTTCTTTCCCCTGCTTGCGCTCGGCTTCGCGGTCGTCGGCTACCTCAGCCACAGCTTCCCCGACGCGCGCGAACACCTCGTCACCGCGATCGAGCAGATCTTCCCAAACATCGTCACCGAGAACGGCACCGGCAACACGATCAGCCTGCACGACATCGAGAGCGCCAAGGTCGCTGCTGGAATCATCGGCCTCGTCACCTTGCTCTACGCAGGTCTGGGCTGGGTGTCCGGACTTCGCAACGCGCTCGAGACGGCGTTCCAGGTGCCGCGTCGACAGCAGCCGAACTTCGTGGTCGGGAAGGCGATCGACCTCGGGGCGCTCGTGCTCCTCGGCCTGATCCTGATTGTCTCGGTCGGCATCGAGGGGGTTATCGAGGCCGCCGCCGACGACCTCCTGGATGCCGTCGGCCTGGGCGACTCCTCCCTCGGCCGACCCTTGATCTGGACCATCGGCGCGCTGCTCGGCTTGGCCGCGAGCACGCTGCTGTTCTTCGTCATGTACCGAATCCTGGGCAGGCCGGACATCGCGCAGAAGGCGTTGTGGCAGGGCGCATTCGCCGCCGCCGTCGCCTTCGAGCTGCTGAAGGCCATCGTGGTCAACATCCTGGGAACTGTCGGCGGCACGAGCATCGCATCGTTGGCCATCGCGGTCACCTTGGTCATCTGGATCAACTACTTCTCGCGCATCACCGTCTACGGCGCAGCATGGGCGATGACGGCTCCGGCCGCCGCGGGAGCCGCAGACCGTCCGACCGAGCGGCTGGTCGATCGGCTGGAGGCGAAAGCTGTCGTGGGGGCGGCGGCGACGCAAGCCGATCCCGCGGTCGCGGCGTCGCCGCGTCAAGGGCTGATGGCCGGGTTCGACGTCGGCAGCGCCCTGATCGGCGCGGTGGCCGGAGCAGTCGCTTCCGCGGTGTTGCATCGTCGCAGTCCGCAACAATGAGGTCATGACCCCTCGTCGCCCCCGCCGCCCTGACATCGAGGCTGCCGCATTCCGTGTCGGCTCGTCCGTGCGCCGTACGCCGGTGATCACGCTTCTGCCGGACGACACCGGCCTGCCCGGCAACGTCGCGCTCAAGCTCGAGCTGTTGCAGCACACGGGGTCGTTCAAGGCACGTGGCGCCCTCAATTCCGTTCTCTCGCTGCCGCCGGGTACCGGGGGAGTCTGCGCCGCGTCAGGCGGCAACCACGCCGCCGCAGTCGCGTGGGCGGCCGGTCGAGCAGGAATCAGCGCCGACGTGTTCGTGCCGGCCAGCGCGACGCCCGCCAAGATCACGCGCATCGAGCGCTACGGAGCGACGATCCACCTGGTCGAGGGCCAGGTACGCGAGGCTCTCGAGGCCGCGACGGCGTTCTCGCGGGCACGGTCCGTCCCGCTGCTGCATCCGTTCGACACGTTCGAGACCGTCAGCGGTCAGGGAACCCTGGGGCTCGAGCTCGAGGAACAGGTGCCCGACGCCGACCTCGTCGTCGTCGGCTGCGGCGGCGGCGGACTGTATGCCGGTCTCGCAACAGCGCTCGAGGGCGCGATCTCGGTGCAACCGGTCGAGCCCGAGGAGTGCCCGGACCTCGCCGAGGCGATCAAGGCAGGGCACCCGGTCGAGACAGAGGTCGGCGGAATGGCGGCCGACTCGCTGGGAGCGCCGCACATCGGCGACATCGCGTTCGCCGTCGCGCAGGAGCAGCAGGTCACTCCGGTCCTGGTCGCGGAGGCAGACATTCTGACCGCACGCAGCTTCTTGTGGGACCGCGTCCGCGTCCTCGCCGAGCCCGGCGCCTGTGTGGCCCTGGCGGCTCTGTTGTCAGGCGCCGTTTCCCCCTCCGCCCGCGAGACCGTGGTCGTCATCGTTTCCGGCGGGAACAACGACACGGTGCCGTCGTAGGGCTGCACGTCCTTGCGGCGAGCGGTCGGTTGTTCGATGCCCGAGTGCGCCGACGGTTGCATCGTCCTGCGCGATGAGCCAGTGTCGTCAGAGGGTGCGCGCACCAGGGAGGCGGCATGCGGACCGTGGTTGTCGGGGCAGGCCAAGCCGGCCTGGCGGTCAGCCACGAGCTCCACCTGGCCGGCGTCGAGCACGTGGTGCTCGAGCGCAGCAGGGTCGCGCACGCATGGCGCAGCCGGTGGGACAGCTTCACGCTGGTGACCCCCAACTGGACGCTCGACCTCCCGGGTGCTCCATACGATGGCGACGACCCGGAGGGCCATGTTGGCCGCGACGAGATCGTGGCCTATCTCGAGGCATACGCCGACCGTCACGCCGTGCCGGTCCACGAGGGCGTCGACGTCACCACGCTCGAGCCCGGCACCGCCCGCAGGTTTCTGCTGCGGACGAGCGACGGCGACCTGGCAGCCGACACGGTGATCGTCTGCACCGGCGCATATCCGCGCCCACACCTTCCGCCCGTCGCCGATAGCTTCCCGACGTCGTTGACCGTGACGGACTCGACGGCGTATCGCCGACCCGGCGACCTGCCGGACGGCAGAGTCCTGCTGGTCGGCTCCGGACAGACGGGAGTTCAGCTTGCTGAGGAGCTTTGCCGCGCCGGACGCGACGTCGTCCTCGCCTGTGGCCGCGCTCCATGGATGCCGCGCCGCCTCGACGGGATCGACACGATCACCTGGCTCCACCGAGCGGGGTTCTTCGAGCAGACGATGTCGGATCTTCCGAGCCCTGCCGCGCGACTCCTCGCCAACGTCCAGACAACCGGTGCGCGGGGCGGGCACGACCTGCACTACCGCGTCCTCCAGCACCTGGGCGTCACGTTGGCCGGACACCTCAGCGGAGTGTCCGGCGACCGGGTCCTGTTCGCCGATGACCTCGCTACATCAGTCGCCTTCGGAGACGCACGAATGGCCGACATGCGCTCGTTCCTCCAGGGCAAACTGGGGAGCGACGCGCCGGAGATCCCCGACCCCGAGCCGTTCGTCGCAGCGGGACCAGTCGAGGTCGACCTCGGCGACTTCGGCGCGGTGATGTTCACCGCGGGCTTCCGGCCCGACCACGCCCGATGGGTGAAGTTCCCGGTCTTCGACGGAGACGGGTTTCCGATCACGGACGACCACCTGGCGACGTCCGTGCCGGGGCTGTACTTCTGCGGGGTCCACTTCCTCCGGACTCGGCGATCGTCGCTGCTCTGGGGAGTCGGCGACGACGCCCGAATCGTTGCTACGGCGATCGCTCGCCCGTAACGGAGTCTGGTTACTCGGCCGGCTCGACCGCCCTCGTCACCGTCGCCC
>DATIOH010000083.1:0-15504 GCA_035473375.1 Nocardioidaceae bacterium
GGTACGGTTCAACCGGCTGATTCGTGTCCGCCGACGACCAGGAGGCTGCCCGGTGATTTTCCGTCGCAAGCGCGACAAAGATGACGCCGACGACGGCGTCGTCGACGACCTCGACGACGCCGGTGTCGAGGGGTCGGGCGACGACCTGGACGAACTCGAGACAGCGCGGCCACGCGGCCCGTGGGACCGGTCAGAGACCGACGCCGACACCGACGGCGAGGGCTACATCGATCTCGGCGGGCTGGTGGTCCGGGGGAGCGCCGGGCTCGAGCTGAGGCTCCAGGTCGACGAACAGGCGCAAGAGGTGTCGTCTGTGATGCTCGCCGCGCCTGACTCGGGGGTAGAGCTGCGGGCTTTCGCGGCGCCGCGTTACGACGGCATCTGGGACGAAGTGCGCCACGACATCGCGGCCGAGGCGACCAAGCGCGGGGGCACGGCCAGCGAGCGAGACGGTGAGTTTGGCGTCGAGCTGACACTCGTCGTGCCGGTCCAGACTCCCGACGGCAAGCAGGCGACACAGACCAGTCGGATCGTCGGGGTCGACGGCCCGCGGTGGCTGCTTCGGGGGACCTTCCTCGGCAAGAGCGCGACCCAGCCCGATCCCGAAGGCGCGGTCGAGAGCGCGTTCCGCGATGTCATCGTCGTGCGCGGAAATGGCCCGATGGCCCCGCGCGACCTCATTCCGATGACCGTCCCGCAGATGGATCCCGACCACGACCATGACCACGATCACGACCACGCAGCCGAACCGGAGGACGTCGTCGACGACGACGAGTGAGGTCGATGCGCATTCTGCTTGTGTTTGCGCTTACGCTGGAGGCATGGGTCACGACGAGAGCGGCGGTCGATTCCGCCGCGCGCTCAAGCGGCTCTCCGCCACCGCCGACGAGATGGACGCAGACGCGCTCGAGCATGAGCGCGTCGTCCTGGGCTGCAGCCAGATCAACACCCTGCGCGACCGCGAGTACGTCACGGTCTACGGCAACGTCAAGCATGTGTCGCTCGCGCCCCGGGCCGGCACCCCAACCCTCGAGGCGACACGCTACGACGGGTCCGGCACGTTGACGCTGGTCTGGCTCGGTCGTCGCCGGATCCTCGGCGTCAAGCCCGGCGTGGCCGTCAAGGCGGTCGGTCGGGTTTCGTGCCACGACGGCCGCCGCGTGATCTTCAACCCGCGGTACGAGTTGCAGGCCTGACGGATGCCCGACGGCGGTCCGAGGGCCACGGAGGACGCTGAGGACACGCAGACCGCGGATCAGCCGGGCTACACAACGGTCGAGGAGCTTGTCCGGCACCAGCTCGGCAAGGCGCTCGGCGGTGGCCGCGGCATTGCTGAAGGCGCCGTGCCGACGCTCGGCTTCACGATCACGTGGATCACGACGCACGACCTCAAGCTCGCGCTCGGGCTGTCGGCCGGCCTCGCGGTCGTGCTGCTGATTGTGCGTCTGATCCAACGCTCGACCGTGCAGTTCGTCTTGAACTCGCTGTTCGGCATCGGCATCGCGGCGGTTTTCGCGCTGAGGTCAGGTCGAGCCGAGGACGCGTTCCTCCCGGGCCTCATCTACAACGCCGTCTACGCAGTCGGCCTCTCCCTATCGGCTCTCATCCGTTGGCCCGTGGTCGGCTTCATGATCGGCGCCGTGACAGGCGACCCCACCGGGTGGCGCCAGGACCGGCAGCTGCTCGCCCTGTGCACGAAGCTGACGTGGATCCTCGCGGCGCCGTGCGTTATCCGGGTCCTCGTGCAGTACCCGCTCTGGGCGGCTCATCAGGCGGGCTGGCTCGGAGTCGCGAAGCTAGCGATGGGCTGGCCGATTCAGATCGCGACGTTCGCCGCGATGCTCTGGGTGCTCAACCGCGACAACACGCCGATCGCGGTGGGCGGCCGCGACAACAGCTGACCCGAACGGTCAGTCGGCGGCTGACGGCTGGTCGGGGCTGTGGTGTTCGACGGGAGCCAGCAGCGACTCGAGGTCGGCCTCCGCTGCCGCCGTCGCGACAAACAGCAACTCGTCGTGCGCCTCGATGGTGCCATCGGGATCGGGTCGGTGGACGTGTCCCTCGCGCAGGACGGCGACCAGCGAGGTGTCGCCTGGCCAGGGGACGTCGCGCACAGACGTGCCGACGTACGGCGAGTCATCGGGCAGGGTGAGCTCGACCATGTTGGCGTCGCCCTGCTTGAAGGTCCACAGCCGGACGACGTCGCCGACGCTGACCGCCTCCTCGACCAGCGCCGACATGATCCGGGGCGTCGACACGGAGACGTCGACGCCCCACGACTCGTTGAAGAGCCACTCGTTCGACGGATGGTTGACCCGGCCCACTGTTCGCGGCACCGCGAACTCGGTCTTGGCGAGCAGCGAGATGACCAGGTTGGCCTTGTCGTCGCCCGTCGCCGCGATCACGACGTCGCACCGTTGGAGCGCCGCCTCGTCGAGCGACGAGAGCTCGCAGGCATCCGACAGCAGCCACTCGGCGTCGGGGACGACGTCGGACTTGATCGCTAGGGGGTCCTTGTCGATCAGCAGGACCTGGTGGCCGTTCTCGAGGAGCTCGGCGGCGACTGAGCGTCCGACGGCGCCCGCGCCCGCGATCGCAACTCTCATCAGTGCCGCTCCTCCGGTCCGCTGGCGATGGCGGCGTCGACGGCGTCGGCGTCGTTCTCCCTGATCACGAGGTGCAGGAGGTCGCCGTCTTGGAGCACCATGTCGGGCGTCGGCAGGATGCCCTCGCCGAGCCGGGTCACGAATGCCACGCGCGCACCGGTGTCTTCGAACTCGTCGAGCTTGCGGCCGATCCAGAGCGGGGGTGCGGGGAAGACCGCGATGCGGATCGTGCCGGACGGGTCGCGCCACTCGGGCTCGGAGCCGTGGGGGAGGATCCGGCGCAGCATCTGGTCGGCCGTCCAGCGCACGGTTGCGACCGTGGCGATGCCGAGCCGCTGATAGACCTCGGCGCGGCCGGGGTCGTAGATGCGGGCCACGACGTTGTCGATGCCGAACATCTCGCGTGCGACTCGCGCGGAGATGATGTTGGAGTTGTCGCCGCTGCTGACCGCGGCGAAGGCGGCCGCGTTCTGGATGCCGGCTGCTTCGAGGACCTTCTGGTCGAAGCCGTATCCGGTGACCTTCTCGCCCGAGAAACCTGGACCGAGTCGGCGGAAGGCGTCGGCGTTGCTGTCGATCACCGCGACCGTGTGGCCGCGGTCCTCGAGCGCTCGGGCCAGCGTCGAGCCGACCCGCCCGCACCCCATGATCACGACGTGCACGGCAGCCTTCCTGTGCCTTTCATGTCCGAGGGACCACGGGGCTCACCGCCCGCGCGTCTCGTTGCAGACCACGACGCTACACCGATCGGCGCACGCCGGGGCGCGTGTCTCTTGCAGACTGACCCGGCGCGTGCACGGAAGGTGGTTTAGCCTCTCACCGTGGGTATCGGAGACATCGGCAAGCGCCTCCTGCTCGGCCGAAAGCTCCGGAGCGCTCAGCTGGGCGAGACGCTGTTGCCGAAGCGGATCGCGCTGCCCGTATTCGCGAGCGACGCGCTCTCGAGCGTCGCGTACGCCCCTGACGAGATCCTGCTCACGCTGTCGATCGCCGGCGCGAGCGCGTATGCGTGGTCGTGGAAGATCGGCATCGCCGTGGCGATCGTCATGCTCACAGTCATCGCGTCGTATCGACAGAACGTCCACGCCTACCCCAGCGGCGGCGGCGACTACGAGGTCGCCACGACCAACCTCGGCGGGACATTCGGTCTGGTCGTCGGCAGTGCCCTGCTGGTCGACTACGTGCTCACCGTCGCCGTGTCGGTCTCGTCGGGGGTCCAGAACGCCGCTTCTGCGATCGATGCGCTGTCGGGCCACGAAGCGGTGGTCGCGACGATCCTGGTGCTGTTCCTGATGTCGATCAACCTGCGGGGCATCAAGGAGTCGGGAACCGCGTTCGCGATCCCCACCTACACCTTCATGGTGTGCATCATCGGCATGACGGTATGGGGCCTGATCCAGGCCAGCTCCAACGATCTGCCCGACGCCGACAGTGCGCAATACTCGATGCACGCCACGGGCGACGCGGTCAACGGGCTCAGCGGCGCGGCGATGGCGTTCTTGCTCGCGCGCGCCTTCTCGTCCGGCTGTGCAGCGCTGACCGGCGTCGAGGCGATCAGCAACGGTGTTCCAGCGTTCCGCAAGCCGAAGAGCCGCAACGCGGCGACGACTCTGCTGCTGCTCGGCGGCATAGCGGTGACGATGCTGCTCGGCGTGATCGCCCTCGCGAACCTCACGCACATCAAGTACGCCGAGGATCCAGCGAGCCAGCTGTACGACCAGAACGGTGATCCCGTCGGCCCGACCTACGACCAGCACACCGTCATCGGCCAGCTTGCCGACGCGGTTTTCCAGGACTTCCGGCCGGCGTTCTACCTGACCGTGGCCGCGACCGGGGTCATCCTGATCCTGGCGGCCAACACGGCCTTCAACGGATTTCCGGTGCTCGCGTCGATCCTCGCCCGCGACGGCTATCTGCCGCGCCAGCTGCACTCGCGCGGCGACCGGCTTGCGTTCAGCAACGGCATCATCTTGCTCGCGTTGTTCGCGGTTGTGCTGATCTTGGCGTTCAACGCCGAGGTGACCCGGCTGATCCAGCTGTACATCATTGGCGTCTTCGTGTCGTTCGTGTTGAGCCAGACGGGCATGATCCGGCACTGGACCCGATATCTGCGGAGCGAAACCGACCCGGGCGAGCGCCGCCGGATGCAGCGATCGCGCGCCATCAATGCGTTCGGCCTCGGGATGACCAGTGTGGTGCTGTGCATCGTCCTCGCCACCAAGTTCTTCGCCGGCGCATGGATCGCGATCCTCGCGATGGCCGTCATTTTCTTCGTGATGCGCGGCATCCAGCGCCACTATGCCGACGTCGTCAAAGAGCTCGCGGCCGCCGACGTGGACGGCTCGCTCCCGTCTCGCATCCACGCGATCGTGCTCGTCTCAAAGGTGCACAAGCCGACCCTGCGAGCGATCGCCTATGCGCGGGCCTCGCGCCCAAACACTCTCGAAGCGGTGACCGTCGACGTCGACGAGGAGTCGACGGCGCAGCTGATGCAGCGGTGGGACGACGCTGGTCTTCCGGTTCCGCTCAAGGTGCTCGAGTCGCCGTACCGCGAGATCACCCGGCCGATCCTCGACTACGTGCGCGATCTGCGTCGTCGCAGCCCGCGCGACGTCGTCACGGTCTATATCCCCGAGTATGTCGTCGGCCACTGGTGGGAGCAGCTGCTGCACAACCAGAGTGCCCTGCGCCTCAAGGGTCGCCTGCTTTTCATGCCAGGAGTGATGGTGACGTCGGTGCCGTTCCAGCTGCACTCAGCCGGCGCGGCGGAGGAGCGCGCGGAGCGGCAGATCTACGTGCCGGGAGCGGTTCGCCGCGGACCGTTCGACGACGACGGCAACCAGTCGTAGGGGCAGGCATGGCTCGGCGGCTCTTTCTGCACGTGGGCACCGTCAAGTCGGCGACGACCTACCTGCAGGCGATCTGCGACGACAACGCCGCGCGGCTCGCCGACGAGGGCCTTCTCTGGCTCGGATCCGCCGCGAACTTCAGCGCTGTCGCCGACCTCTTTGGGACCACGCGACCAGATGAGTACGGAGCCGCAGCCCTGTCGTGGTCGACGCTCGTCGAGCGGATCGGGGCCCACGACGGCGATGCCCTCGTGTCGAACGAGCTGCTGTCGCTGCGCGGCCCGAAGAAGGTTCGCGCATTCGTCCAGGCTCTACCGCCGACGTCGACCCGGGTCGTCGTCACGGCTCGCGATTTCGCCCGGGTGACCGTGTCGCAGTGGCAGGAGCACGTGCGCCATCGCCCAACCGGTCCGTGGGCCGACTTCATGGGCCGGCTGACGACGGCCGGCTCGCGCGACGATCCTGAGATGGCGTGGTTCTGGCGCCGGCAGGATGTGCCGAGGCTGGTGAAGATCTGGGCCGAGCAGGTCGGCATCGACAACGTCACCGTCGTCACGGTGCCCTCCCGCGACGTCTCGCCCGATGCACTCGTCGACCGATTCTTCGGTGTCGTCGGAGTGGCCGACACGGGTGCGTTGACGGTGCCGGAGCTCGCCGACAACGCCTCGCTCGGGACGTACTCGGTCGAGCTCGTCCGTCGCATCCAACAACGGCTCGACGACGACGATCGCGCTCGCCTTCATCTGGTGTTGAAGTACCTCCTGACGCGGCGAGCCCTGGCCGAGCGCGCCTCTGATGAGCCGGCTCTGACCCTCACTCCCGATCAGGTCGACTGGGCACGCGCGCAGGCTGCCGAGATGGCCGGGCGGCTCGACGAGCTCGGCGTGCGGATCGTCGGCGACGTCGACGACCTGATGCCCCGCATGACGGGATCGACCGCCGCTGCGCCGCCGAGCGACGACGAGCTGCTCGATGCTGCCGTGGACGCTCTGATCCGCCTCGCCGACGCAACCGACGACCTCGCCCGGGCAGTGGGCGGCGAGCGATACGGCGACACCGTGCGGGCGGTGGGCGGCCGAGGCCGTCCCCAGCCCTGACGGGCGCCCGGCGGCGCGGCGCGAGTTCTCACTAGCCTGTGGCCCATGGCCCGACGCGTGTACCTGCATGTCGGCGTGATGAAGTCCGCGACCAGTTACATCCAAGACCTGTGCGACGCCAACCGCGACCGGCTGCTCGCGCAGCAACTCCTCTGGACGAGGTCGGGCGACAACTTTCTCGCGACGGACGATCTCTTGGGCACTCAGCGCTCGCGGCCCGGCCTCGAGGGCGCATGGCAGCGGCTCGCCCAGCAGATCGAGGCACACGACGGCGACGCGCTCGTCTCCAACGAGTTGCTCGCACCCGTCAACGAGCGCAAGCGCGGGCGCCTGGTGGCCGCCCTCGCGCCGGCCGAGGTATCGGTGATCGTGACCGCGCGCGACATCGCGCGGGTGATCCCGTCCCAATGGCAGACCGGCGCCCGAAATCGCAGCACGGTCGGCTGGCGCGACTACACGGCCTCGCTGGTCGCCGACGACGGCAACGAGGTTGCGGCCGGTTTCTGGCGCCGCCAGGACCTGCCGGCGATCGTCGCGCACTGGGCGGAGCAGGTCACTCTCGACCGGCTGACCGTCGTGACCGTGCCCCCGTCGGGTGTCGCGCCGGCAGTGCTCGGCGAGCGGTTCGCCGCTGCGCTCGGAGTCAGTGCCGACGGCTTCGAGCAGCCGCCGGCCAGCAATCCGTCGGTCGGCCTCTTGTCGGCCGAGCTGCTGCGTCGCGTCAACGAGCGCACGGCCGACCTCGAGTGGCTCGAGTATCGATGGGCCTTCAAGCACGCCCTCGCGCGGCTTGTGTTCGCCGAGCGGGCCAGCGGTGAGCAGACGATGACCCTGGATGCAGGGGCCCGTGCATGGGCGCGCGACCGCGGTGCCCGCATCGCCGCAGAGCTAGAAGCGTCCGGCGTCCGGGTGGTGGGCGACCTCGCCGACCTCGTTCCGACGGTCGACCCACCAGTTGACGAGGCGACGGGGGAGGCTGCCGCCGACCCCTCAGACGCCGAGCTGCTCGACACCGCAGTCGACGGGCTGGTCGGGCTCGGCGCCGTGCTCGCCGAGGCCCGGATCGAGCACGAGGCACTGGTGCGCGCGGTCGAGGCGTCGATTCAAGACAAGGTGACCGACGCCGACTGGGAAGCCTTTACGGCGTACGAGGCATCGCTTCCCGAGCCGCCGTCCGAGCGGATGGTCGAGAGTCGCTTCGTCCGCTGGTGGCTGGCACGATGACTTGACGCCATGTATCTTGATATCAAGATAAATTCTGATGGGCTGCTTTCATGAGCTTGCCGAGAGGGCTGGAGGGCCGGGCATGACCAGCGTGGACAGTTTCGGAGCACGAGACACCCTCGAGGTCGGCGGCGCCTCGTACACCATCTACCGGCTCGGCGCCGTCAGCGGAGACGGGCTCGACGTCGCGTCCCTCCCGTACAGCTTGAAGATCCTGCTCGAGAACCTGCTGCGCACCGAAGACGGCGCCGACATCACCGCCGACGACGTCCGCGCGGTTGCCGGGTGGGACTCCGACGCCGAGCCAAGCCAGGAGATCCAGTTCACCCCGGGCCGCGTCATCATGCAGGACTTCACCGGCGTTCCGTGCGTCGTCGACCTGGCCACCATGCGCGAGGCGATGGCCGATCTCGGCGGTTATCCGGCTCGAATCAACCCGCTGGCGCCCGCCGAGCTCGTGATCGACCACTCGGTGATCGCCGACGTCTTCGGCACGACGAACGCCTTTCGACGCAACGTCGAGATCGAGTACGAGCGCAACCGTGAGCGGTACCAGTTCCTCCGGTGGGGTCAGGGCGCGTTCGACGACTTCAAGGTGGTGCCGCCCGGCACCGGGATCGTCCACCAGGTCAACATCGAGCACCTCGCCCGCGTCGTGTTCACGCGCGACGATTCCGACGGCTCAGTTCTCGCCTATCCCGACACCTGCGTCGGCACCGACTCCCACACGACCATGGTCAACGGGCTGGGCGTCGTCGGCTGGGGCGTCGGGGGCATCGAGGCGGAGGCCGCCATGCTCGGTCAGCCGGTGTCGATGCTCATCCCGCGCGTCGTCGGCTTCAAGCTGTCGGGCGAGCTGCCCGAGGGCACCACGGCGACCGATCTGGTGCTGACGATCACCGAGATGCTGCGCAAGCACGGTGTGGTCGGCAAGTTCGTCGAGTTCTACGGGTCGGGCGTCGCATCGGTGCCGCTCGCCAACCGGGCCACGATCGGCAACATGTCGCCCGAGTACGGGTCGACCATCGCCGTGTTCCCGATCGACGACGAGACCCTCCACTACCTCAAGCTCACGGGGCGCCCCGACGACCAGATTGCCCTGGTCGAGGCGTACGCGAAAGAGCAGGGCCTCTGGCACGACCCCGAGCTAGAGCCGCGCTTCTCCGAGCGCCTCGAGCTCGACCTCTCCACCGTGGTGCCGTCCATCGCCGGGCCGAAACGACCGCAGGACCGGATCTCGCTCACCGACGCCAAGCAGTCCTTCCGCGCGGTGCTCGGCGAGTACGTCGGCGAGCACGTGGTCGGTGAGAACGGTTACGACGAGGCGTCGGCGGAGTCGTTCCCCGCCAGCGACTCGCCCGCGTACCACGGCGACAACGGGTCGCAGCCTCCGCGAGGCGTCCTGTCGGCCGCGACCGGCGCCGCCGGCCGGTCGACCTCGCCGGCGTCCGTCACTCTCGACGACGGCTCGTCCTTCGAGATCGACCACGGCGCGGTCGTCATCGCGGCAATCACGTCGTGCACGAACACGTCGAACCCGTCGGTGATGATCGGTGCGGCTCTGCTCGCCAAGAACGCCGTCGACCGCGGGCTGACCCGCAAGCCCTGGGTGAAGACGACCCTTGCCCCCGGGTCGAAGGTCGTGACCGACTACTACGAGCGCACCGGGCTGACGCCGTACCTCGAGAAGCTTGGCTTCAACCTGGTCGGCTACGGATGCACGACGTGCATCGGCAACTCCGGCCCGCTGATTCCCGAGGTGAGCGCCGCGGTCAACGACCGCGACCTCGCCGTGGTGTCGGTGCTGTCTGGCAACCGCAACTTCGAGGGCCGGATCAACCCTGACGTCAAGATGAACTATCTGGCCTCGCCGCCGTTGGTGGTCGCCTACGCGCTCGCCGGATCGATGGACATCGACCTCTTCGCCGACCCGCTCGGCCAGGACCACTCTGGCGCCGACGTCTACCTGCGCGACATCTGGCCGTCGCCCGCGGAGGTCGAGGAACTCGTCACGTCGTCGATCAGCGCCGACATGTTCAGCAAGGACTACGCCGATGTGTTCCACGGCGACGACACCTGGCGGTCGCTGCCGACGCCCGAGGGCGACACGTTCGAGTGGGACGCCGACTCGACCTACGTCCGCAAGCCGCCCTACTTCGACGGCATGCCGCACGAGCCTGAGCCGGTGTCCGATATCACGAGCGCGCGGGTCCTCGCGGTGCTCGGCGACTCCGTGACGACAGACCACATCTCCCCGGCCGGCGCGATCAAGAAGGACTCGCCGGCCGGCCAGTACCTCAGCGCGCACGGCGTCGAGCCGCGCGACTTCAACTCGTACGGCTCGCGGCGCGGCAACCACGAGGTGATGATCCGAGGGACGTTCGCCAACATCCGCCTGCGCAACCAGTTGGCCCCCGGCACCGAGGGTGGGTTCACCCGCAACTTCGCGGCTGGCGGCGTCGTCAGCTCGATCTACGAGGCGTCGGCCGCCTACGCCGCACAAGGCACCGCGCTGGTGGTGCTGGCGGGCAAGGAGTACGGCTCAGGGTCGTCACGCGACTGGGCCGCCAAGGGCACTGCACTGCTCGGGGTGCGCGCCGTGATCGCCGAGTCGTACGAGCGGATCCATCGGTCGAACCTGATCGGCATGGGCGTGCTGCCGCTGCAGTTCCCCGACGGTCACAACGCGGAGTCGCTCGGCCTGACCGGCGAGGAGACGTTCGACATCACCGGGGTGACGACGCTCAACGACGGCGACACGCCCGCCACCGTGCGCGTGCGGGCCGACGATGTCGAGTTCGACGCCGTCGTCCGCATCGACACGGCGGGGGAGGCCGACTACTTCCGCAACGGAGGCATCATGCAGTACGTGCTGCGGAGCCTGCTGCGCAAGTAAGCGGGGCGCCCAGGCGTCGCTCCACGCGTCAGCCTCGCATCGGGTGAAAGATCATGCCCGATTTATCGCGGTGCGGCGACGGCCCCGCTCAGTACCCCCAGACACTGGACGGGGCCGTCGCGCGTGGTTCCCTCACCTCGTCGGCCCTCAGGAACGACCGCGCCGACACCTGATACATCGGGTTCGCCGGAGCGTCGCCGGCCGTCGGTACCCTCGCCCGATGGCACGCGCATACACGTGGGAGGCACTGGGCCGCGCGACGCTTCGCCGCCAGTTCCCGCGGATGCGCGGCCGGGGTGCGGACGCGGTCGCCGAGCTCGTCAGACGGGTCGGGCCAATCCAGTCGCAGGTCGCGCGATCCCCGTTCGTCACCGTGTCGTCGCGGCTTCCGGGGGCGACGCACGCTGCGATCACGGAGGCGTACGAGTCGCTCGGCATCGTGCGCGGCAGCAGCCTGCGCGGCACGGTCCATACCTCAGTCCGGGCCCAGCACTGCCTGCTCGACGCGGTGACCCGCGATGCGATGGAGCCGGGTTGGCGGCGTCAGCTCAAGCTCGACCGCGCAACTGTCGCCGACGTCCAAGCAGGGATCGAGCACTTTGCACGCGACGAGTGGCGGACGCCGAGTGAGCTGCGCGAGCACTTGATCGCGTGGCTCGGTGAGCATGAGGGGCCGTCGGCGGCCGAAGCAGCCGCGACGACCGGGGTCGGGCGCGCGTTCGCGCACGTTCACAGCGGACTGATTCGCCGACCGCGCGGCTCGGGGGCATGGGATGGGCAGTCCGCACCCGTCTACCGGACGGCGTCGAACGTGCTCGGAGAGCCGGCGAGGGCCGGACTCATGCCCGCCGAGGCCCTCGTCGCGCTCACGCGCCAGCACCTTCGAGCATTCGGGCCGGCTAACCGCCGCGACGTCGCCTGGTGGACCGGAGAGGGATTGACCCGTGTCGACGCCGCCCTCGCCGCATTGCGAGACGAGCTCACTGATCGTCCTGGGCCAGACGGCCAGACGTACTTCGACGTCGTCAAGCCACCGACCGGGAGAGCCGGCGATGTCGGTGTGCGGCTGTTGCCCGAGTACGACGCGGCCGTTGTCGGCTACGACCCCAACTCGCGAGACCGGTTTCTCGATCCCGCGCACCTGCCGCAGATCTGGATGTCTGCCAACGGCATGTTCTCCGCGAGCGTGCTTGCCGGCGGCCGCCTCGTCGCCGCGTGGAAGCTCGTCGTGGACGGCGCTGACAAGGCGCGCCGTCGGATCGAGGTCGAGATGTTCCCGGGTGTCCCTCGACTGGCCGAGGCCGACCTCACCGACCAGGTCTGGGCTCTCGAGTCAGCCCTCGACGTCGAGGTCGTCGACATCGTGATCAGGTAAGAGCAGAAGCGGGCTCGTAGGTCGTTATCTCGACGATGTGTCCGTCTGGGTCGGGAAGGTAAAGCGACCACGCCACGCCATAGTCACCGTTCTCGAACTCGATCCCTTGCGCTGTGAGCTCGGCTCTTGCCGCCTCGAGCCCGGTGCGCGACGTCCGGAATCCGACATGTCGTACAGGGTCGTCGACAGCAGCCGGTTAGCCGAGAGTCCGCGGGAAGAGTGCGACCCCCGAACCATGTGCCTCGAGCACCGCTGGGTACTCGCCCCACTCCGACTCGTATGCCCGACTCAACCCGAGCACATCCCGATACCAGGCGATCGATCTCGACACATCGGCAACGGGTAGTCCAACGTGGTCAAGGCACTGCATGTCCATGCTCGCTCACCTCCGGTGGAGCAGTTGTGCGTGGCTCAGTGTGCTCCTTCAAGTTAACTTGAGATCAAGAGCGCGGCGCGGATCTGGGCCACCGCCTCCTCGGCCTCGCCGTCGGCGTACTTGCGTCGCGGCCAGAAAAAGCCGCGGAGGCCGTCGCCCTTCGTACGGGGAACCACGTGCAGGTGCAGGTGAGCGACCGACTGCGACACGACGTTGTTCATGGCGACGAACGTGCCCTCGGCCCTCATCCCCTTCGTGACCGCGGCCGCGACGGCCTTCCCGGCGGCGAAGAAGGGCCCGATGAGCTCGCTCGGGAGGTCGAGGTACGTCACCACGTGGCTGCGGGGGACGAGCAGCGTGTGCCCCGGGAACACCGGCCGCGCGTCGAGGAATCCAACCGCCACGTCGGACTCGTACACCACGTGGCCAGGCTCGTCTCCGCGCGCGATCCGACAGAAGAGGCAGTCGTCGGGCATGCCTGCCATCTCATCACGTCGCTGGCCGGACCACCGACCAGGCAAACCAGGCGAGGAAGCAGAGCGACGCGACGATGACCAGCCAGATGAGCGCGACGCCGATGCGGTCGCCGGTCAGCCATCGACGCGTGTTGCGGGTCGTCGGATCGCCCTCAGCCTTGCGGCGGCTCATGGCAACACCGTACGGCTGTGCCCGCCGAGGGGGCACGGAGGCGCTGGTTGAGAGGGTGTACGGAGACCGGAGACTACTCGAACATACGTTCGAATGAGTGCTAGCGTAAGCCTATGACTGCTGGCTATGCGCCGCCGGGGTGGCCGGAACAGGTGCGCCCGCCCGGCGCGCCGCGATGGGAAGACACCGCCGTCGGCTGGCTGCTCGACCAATGTCCGCCCGACTATCGCGTCTACGCGGGGTTACGGCGACATCCGGTCGTGCTGGCGCGCTTCGCGGCCTGGCACGCCGAGGCATGTATCCACGCTGCCCAGCGTGGGATCGCCGAGGCTCGTACCAACCTGCGCGATGTGCTGCCAACCGAGTCGGTCGAAGGCGCGGTCGCGATGTGGGAGCGCGAGGGCGCCCGGTTGCTCCGGGTGAAGCGCGCCGTCGGATTGGTCGAGGAGGCATTGCGCGGCCGGGTCTTCCAACCGCGACTCTGACGGTGTGTGTCTGACCACCCTCGCGCCGGATTCGGCGACTACCTCCTAAACTAAGGTCGCCAAACCGGGAGTCCCGGTCCGTAGGCCAGCGGAGAGGGTCAGATGGGTCTCATCGAGGAGATCGACGGTCCGCGGGATCTTCGTCGGCTTGACGACGACCAGCTCACCGCGCTCGCGGCCGAGATCCGCGACTTCCTGGTCGCGACGACTGCCCAGCGAGGCGGACACCTCGGCCCCAACCTCGGAGTAGTCGAGCTGACCCTCGCGATCCACCGCGTCTTCGACTCGCCCGTCGACCGCATCGTGTTCGACACCGGACACCAGGCGTACGTCCACAAGATCGTCACCGGCCGCGCCGACCGGTTCGACACACTGCGGCAGGCGGGCGGCCTCTCGGGCTATCCGAGTCGGGCCGAGTCCAACCACGACGTCATCGAGAACTCGCACGCGTCAACAGGGCTGTCCTACGCCGACGGCCTGGCCAAGGCTTTCGCGCTGCGCGGCGAGGACCGCCATGTCGTCGCGGTCATCGGCGACGGCGCTCTGACCGGGGGGATGGCGTGGGAGGCGCTCAACAACATCGCCGCCGCCAAGCGCAGCCGGCTCGTGATCGTCGTCAACGACAACGGCCGCTCGTATACGCCGACCGTCGGCGGGCTCGCCGAGCATCTCGCGACCCTGCGAACCAATCCGCGCTATGAGCACGCGCTCCAACAGATCAAGAGCCGCCTCAATCGGACCAAGATCGTCGGCCCGCCTCTGTACGACGCGCTGCACGCGATCAAGCGCGGGCTCAAGGACGCACTTGCGCCGCAGGGGATGTTCGAGGACCTCGGCATCAAGTACGTCGGCCCGGTCGACGGGCACGACCGCGCCGCCCTCGAGGTCGCGCTCCGGCAGGCCAAGCGGTTCGGCGGTCCGGTGATCGTGCACGCCCTGACCCACAAGGGCTTCGGTTACCTGCCTCCCGAGCAGCACGAGGCCGACAACTTCCACTCGCCCGGCGCGTTCGATCCCGAGTCCGGCGCGCTGCTGGCTTCTCCGTCGGCGACATTCGCCGACGTCTTCCGCGACGAGCTGCTCGCGGTCGGGGCCGAGCGCGCCGATGTCGTCGCCATCACCGCGGCCATGGTGCATCCGACCGGACTCGACGCGTTTGCGGCCGCCTACCCCGAGCGGACGTTCGACTTCGGCATCGCCGAACAGCACGCGATCACGTCTGCGGCCGGCATGGCGATGGCCGGCCTGCACCCGGTCGTCGCGATCTACTCGACCTTCCTCAACCGCGCGTTCGACCAGATCGTCACCGACGCCGCCATGCACCAGTGCGGGATCACGCTCGTCCTCGATCGCGCCGGTGTCACCGGCGAGGACGGACCGTCGCACCACGGCATGTGGGACATGTCGATGCTGCAGGTCGTCCCCGGCCTGCGGTTGGCAGCGCCCCGCGACGACGTCCGGTTCCGAGCCCTGTTCCGCGAGGCGCTCGACGTCGACGACGCGCCGACCGTCCTTCGGGTGCCGAAGGGCTCGCTCCCCGCCACCCTCGACGCCATCTCAAGCGACGGCGGGTGCGACATCCTCGCCCGCACCGGCGACCGCGACGTTCTCATCGTGTCCGTCGGCGCCATGGCATCGACCTGCGTCGACGTCGCGTCCAGGCTCGACGCTCAGGGGATCGGCGTCACGGTGGTCGACCCGCGCTGGGTCAAGCCCGTCAACGAG
Organism: Nocardioidaceae bacterium; assembly: GCA_035473375.1. GTDB lineage: Bacteria > Actinomycetota > Actinomycetes > Propionibacteriales > Nocardioidaceae > DATIOH01. The sequence goes on from DATIOH010000083.1 coordinate 15,282, forward strand.
CGGCTCGTTGCGATGGCCGCCGAGCACCGCCTCGTGGTGAGCGTCGAGGACAACGGCCGCGTCGGCGGCTGCGGCGTCGCCCTCGCCCAGGCCGTGCGCGACGCGGGCATCGACGTTCCGGTCGAGACCCTGGGCCTTCCCCAGCAGTTCCTCGAGCACGGTCGGCGCGACGACATCCTCGACGCCGTCGGGCTCTCGGCGCAGGCGATCGCGCGCGAGATCA
>DATIOH010000084.1:0-2719 GCA_035473375.1 Nocardioidaceae bacterium
GCGTTGCGCGGCTGACATCTCACGGGCTGGCCGCGTTGACCGCCGCCTGTTGTCTGAGGTCCGGGGCTCTGCTCAGATAGAGGACATGAAGAAGCTGATCAACGACCCCGCCGACGTCGTCAAGGAAGCACTCCTCGGCATTGAGCGTGCACACGGTGATCTGGTTCGCGTCGATCACGAGAACAAGGTCATCTTCCGCAAAGACGCCCCGAAGCAAGGCAAGGTTGGCCTTGTGTCCGGCGGCGGCTCGGGACATGAACCCCTCCACGGCGGCTTTGTCGGCATGGGGATGCTCGACGCCGCATGCGCGGGCGAAGTCTTCACATCGCCGGTTCCCGACCAGATGATGGCGGCGACCAAGGGTGTCGACGGAGGCGCCGGCGTCCTCCACATCGTCAAGAACTACACCGGCGACGTGATGAACTTCGAGATGGCCGCCGAGATGGCCAGCGCCGATACTGGCACCGAGGTCGTCGCCGTCATCACCGACGACGACGTCGCGGTGCAAGACAGCCTCTACACCGCCGGACGCCGCGGTGTCGGCATCACCGTCCTTCTCGAGAAGATCGTCGGCGCTGGCGCTGAGGCGGGACGTCCGCTGAACGAGGTCGCCGACCTCGCGAAGAAGGTCAACGATCAGGGTCGCAGCATGGGGATGGCGCTGACGTCGTGCACGGTTCCGGCCGCCGGCAAGCCGACCTTCGACCTCGGCGAAAACGAGATGGAGGTCGGCATCGGCATCCATGGCGAGCCCGGTCGCAAGCGGCTGCCGCTCGCGTCGGCGAAAGAGATCGCTGAGATGCTCGTCGACCCGGTGGTCACCGACCTGCCGTACGGCCAGGGCGACTCGGTCATCTGCATGGTCAACGGCATGGGCGGCACGCCGTTGATCGAGCTGTACCTGATGTTCAACGAGGTCGGCGCTCTGCTCGACAAGGCCGGTATCACCGTGGCGCGCTCGCTGGTCGGCAACTACATCACGTCGCTCGAGATGGCCGGCTGCTCCGTGACGTTGCTCAAGGCCGACGACGACTTGGTCGGACTGTGGGACGCGCCCGTCAACACCGCGGGTCTGCGTTGGGGAGTCTGATCCGATGGGTCTGACCGTCGACCAGTTCTCGCAATGGCTGCGCCGGTACGCCGACGACATCCACGAGAACGCCGGCCTGCTGACCGAGCTCGACTCGGCCATCGGCGACGCCGATCACGGCGCGAACATGGATCGCGGCATGAAGGCGGTCGTCGCGGTGCTCGACGCAGGCAGCTTCGACTCCGGCGATGAGCTGTTCAAGAAAGTCGGAATGACGCTGGTCAGCACGGTCGGCGGTGCCAGCGGGCCGCTCTACGGCACGTTCTTCCTACGCTTCGGGGCGGCTCTCCAAGGCGTCGACGACATCGATGCGAAGGCTCTCGGAGCAGCGTTCCGTGCGGGGGTCGAGGGAATCGTGGCCCGCGGCAAGGCAGAGCTCGACGACAAGACCATGTACGACGCGTGGGCGCCGGCGGTCGACGCGTACGACGCAGCGGCCGACGCCGGCGTCGCACCGGCCCTGGAGGCGGCTGCCGCAGCCGCCTCCGCGGGCCGCGACCGCGTGACTCCGCTCGTCGCGCGGAAGGGCCGCGCGAGCTATCTCGGCGAGCGGAGCGCCGATCATCAAGATCCGGGGGCGACCAGCACGACGCTCCTCGTGGAGGCCGCCGCGGCCACGCTGTCGTGAGCGCCGTCCGTTGATCGGCATCGTCGTCGTCTCGCACAGCCGCGCGCTGGCCGACGCGGCGGTTGCACTCGCCCGCGAGATGGTGCCCGATCCCAGCAAGCAGCCGACGATCGCCGTCGCTGCCGGACTCGACGAGACGACGTTCGGCACCGACGCGACCGCCGTGTCGGCTGCCATCGAGGAGGCCAACAGCCCCGACGGCGTCTTCGTCTTGATGGACCTGGGATCGGCTGTCCTCAGCGCCGACATGGCCAAGGAGTTCCTCGATCCAGGCACCGCCGCGAGGGTGCGCATGTCAGCGGCCCCGTTCGTCGAGGGGCTGCTCGCCGCCGTCGTCACGGCGTCGACCGGTGCTTCCATCGACGCGGTCGCCCGCGAGGCCGACGCCGCCCTCACACCAAAGGCACAGCAGGTCGGCGGAACGGCCGTTGATGAGGCTCCCGCCGAGCCCACAACCGCGACGCCGGCTGGCGCCGAAGGCACCGGAGCCGAGAAGTCGCTCGAGATCACGCTCACCAACGAGCACGGACTCCACGCTCGTCCCGGCGCTCGCCTGGTCTCGTTGGTCAGCGACTACGACGTGGAGGTCACGGCGGAGAATCTCACCAAGGGTCGCGGCCCGGTCGACGCCGACAGCATCATCATGCTCGCGACACTCGGCGCCGAGAACGGCCACGAGGTGCGCTTTGAGGCGATCGGTCCCGACGCCGACGCCGCCCTCGAGGCGATCGCCGATCTCGCGGCAAGGAACTTCGACGACACCTAGTGCGCTCAGAGTGCTCGCATGTAGACCGAATACGTGAATGGTCAGCTCAATGAGCATCGGCAAATCGGCAGCGCGAAATGAACGGATGTGCATGACTGGCATGACTGAAATGCCTTCCCATGGAGGGAGGGGAAATGGGAATCAGCGACGTGCGCAGATCCCTGTCATCGCGACTCGCAACGAGCCGCTCCCTCAGTGGCGGGTACGACCCGCAGCCCAGCACTCCATGACGCAA
>DATIOH010000085.1:0-7086 GCA_035473375.1 Nocardioidaceae bacterium
CGCCGAGGTCGCGATCCTGCGTGACACCGGTCGTCGAGACGTAGGCCTCGTTGTACATCACGGCGACGACCGTCAGCACGTCGTCCAACCGACTCGGGAGCTCGTCGTCTGACGGAACCTGGAGCGTGATCCCGACGGCGACGATCTTGCGTTTGGCGCGCACGATCCGCTGCGCCAGCGTCGGCTCGCTGACGAGGAACGCATGTGAGATCTGCGCGGTCGTGAGCCCGGCGACCGCGCGCAGGGTGAGCGCGAGCCGAGCCTCCGGAGCAAGCGCCGGGTGACAGCACGCGAAGAGCAGCGCGAGTCGGTCGTCGCCGCCGACGGCCGGATCCGAGCCGGCGCTCAGGTGCTCGTCGACGTCCGCACCGACGTCGGCCGCGCGCCGATACGCACGCGACTCGCGGTCGTTGCGCCGCAGAAGGTCCAGCCCGTTTCGGCGAGCGGCGACGTGCAGCCAGGCTCCCGGCCGGTCTGGCACGCCGTCGCGACGCCACGCCGCGACCGCCTCGAGCACCGCGGACTGCACCGCCTCCTCGGCGAGGTCGAAGTCGCCGAAGAGGCGCTGCATGGCGGCCACGAGCCGCGCGGACTCCTCGCGCAGGACGTGGGCGAGGGCGGCGTCGGATGAGCCAGCGCCGGCCTCACTCCTCGAACTGGGAATAGTCCACCACCATGGGCCGGATCTCGATCGCCGTCCCGGGGAACGCGAGCGCTGGCCAGCTCTTGGTCATCGCGATGGCGGCGTCCATGTCAGGCACCTCGATCACGGTGAACCCGCCGACGACCTCTCGTGCCTCCGAGAACGGTCCGTCAACGACCACGACCTCGCCCGACTCCGTCGACTTGACGGTCGTTGCGGTGTCGACGTCGTGGAGCTCGGCTCCGCCGTCGGCGATCCGCCCGCCTTCGGCGTGCTCGCCGAACCACTTGTAGATCTCGTTATAGACCTCCTGAGCGCGCTCGGGGTCGATGCTTTCGCGAAGATCGGGGCGGGACGTGAACATCAGGACGTACTTCATGGTGATCCCTCCTGGGACTGCCGGGGCGGCGGGCATGTCGACCCGCGCGTCGAGAACCTCTCAGGGAGACGACGCCGATCCGCCGGCGATTTCGACAGGTCCCGAGAAGAAATCTAGAACCCAGACGCTGTTGCGCACGCCTGCCCCAGCACCGAGCGGCTTCAGCTCACCCGGCCGTATCGCTCGGCAGCACGTGCTCGCGCCTTCGCCGCCTCTACCTCGCGGTCGCGCGGCGGCGCCTGCGAAGTGAGGTGATCGAGCAGCGTCGCGGTGATGCGGGCGACCTCGTCGATCGCCGTGTCGAACGCATCGCGGTTCGCCTGCGACGGCTTGGTGGTGCCCGCGATCTTGCGGACGTACTGCGTCGCGGCGGCGCGCACCTCGTCCTCTGTGGCGGGCGGCTCGAAATTGTGAAGTGTTCGGATGTTGCGGCACATGCGGACAACCCTAATAGGGTCGCCGAGGGCCACGGACGACCGACGACAGGGCATGTCCGACTTGCGAGGGTCGTGCGTCGCCTGGATGCGGGGGCACCGGTCACTGCGTAGGTTGTCCACGATTGGCTGCCGGCCAGGGACGCCGGTCGCCCGCCACGATCAAGGGGAGGGTCCATGCACCCAGTCAGATCACGGTTCGCAGTGCGATCACGAGGCCGTGCCGCAGCACTAGTCCTCGGGTCGATCGCCGCCCTCGGCGCAGCGTCATTCGTGCCGTCGTCCGGCGTCGCCGCGACCGACGCCAGGGCACCGCATTTCTCCAAGCACACCGCCGTCGCGGCGGGACTCGACAACCCGCGACAGCTGAGCGTCGCGCCGAACGGCGACCTGATCGTCGCCGAGGCCGGCCACGGCGGCAAGAACTGCCAAGGGCAGGGCCAGAACGCCACCTGCGTCGGCCGCACCGGCGCGGTCGCGACTATCGACGGCAAGAAGGTCCATGTCGTCGTCGACGGGCTGCTGTCCGGCGGCAGCAAGGACGGCTCGTTCGCCGTCGGGTCGGACGGCGCGGGCAAGCGTGCGGGCGGGCCGTATTTCGCGATCATCACGTACGCGCCGCAGGACGTGATCCCTGACGGCCTGCCGGGCTGGCAGTCCGGCAAGCTGGTCAAGGCGAGCAAGGGCGGCAAGGTCAAGCCGGTCGCCAGCATTACCAAGTTCGAGCGTGCGAATGACCCCGATGGCGAGGGATTCGACTCCGATCCGTACTCGCTGCTGGTGCTTAGGAACCAGGTGCTGGTGGCCGATGCCGCGGGCGACTTCATCGCCAGCGTGCACGGCTCGAAAGTCTCGCTCTGGGCGTTGCTGCCTGAGTACGGCAAGAAGGTCGACGCCGTGCCGACGGTCGTCACTCGAGGCCACGACGGCAAGATCTACGTCGGCGAGCTGCACTCGGAGCAACCGGGCAAGGCCAAGGTCTGGCAGTACGACCGCGATGGAAACGTCACCGACTCCTGGGGCCACTTCACCACCGTCACCGGGGTCGACCGGACGAAGGACGGCACGCTGTACGTCAGCGAGCTGTTCGGCGGCAAGTGCACGCTCAACCAGGTGCCCGACTGCTTCCCGGGCCGCGTCGTCCGCGTGGACCCCGACGGCACCCGCTCGTACCGCAAGGTTCCGTTCCCGGCGGGAATCGTCGTCAACCACGGCAAGGTCTTCGTGGCGGCGTTCTCGATCTCTCCGGCGAGCGGCTTCGGCGGCAATCCCGACTGGAGCGGCCAGGTCTGGCGGATCTTCGACAAAGGCTGACGCCAGCTGACCAGGCTCACATGAGTGGACACGGGGAACCGTGCCGAGTCGTGCGGCGTCATAGCCGCATGACTCGGCACCCACGCGCACTCGCCACGATCGCGCTGACCACCGCCGCATTCGCGTCGGTTCTCACCGGCTGCGGCAACGACACATCAGACGTCGGCGGCTCCGGCGGATCGGGCTCGCACGGCGACCTCGCGAACGCCAGCTTTCTGTCAACCCACGTGACCAAGGACGGCCAGGACTACCCGCTCGTGCAGGGCACGAGGATCAGTCTCCGCTTCTGGGATTCGCGACTCAGCGCGCAAGCCGGCTGCAACATCCTCGGCGGCAACGCCACCCTGAGCGACGGAGTGATCGATGTCGCCGACGGGTTGTCGATGACGGAGATGGGTTGCGCGAAACAGCTGATGCAGCAAGACACCTGGCTCGCCGACCTTCTGAGCACTGGACCGGTCGCTACCCTCGACAACGGCCGACTGACGCTGACGAGCGGAGACACCGTGGTCGAGCTGCTCAACGAAGAGACCGCCAACCCCGACCGTCCCCTCACGGGCACGACCTGGACACTTGAGTCGACCGGCGGATCGTCCTCCGACTCCTCGGTATCGAGCGTCCCCGACGGCGTCGAGTCGACGCTCACCATCGACGACAGCGGGCGGGTGTCTATCCGACCGGGCTGCAACACCGGAGGCGGCGAGGCCACAGTCGGAGACGGATCCATCGACTTCGGCCCGATCGCGCTGACGCGGATGGCCTGCCCGACCACTCAGATGGACACCGAAGACTTCGTGATGAGCGTCGTCGACGGCACGGTCCAGTTCAGCATCGACGCCGACGTCCTCACGCTCACCAAGGGCGAGAACGTGCTGGTCTACCGGACCCGTTGACGACGTAGGTCGACATACCGCAGCGGGTTGATCGCGCTGTCGAAGGCCGTGCCCTGCGGGCGGACCTCGAAGTGCAGATGGCAGCCGTCCGGGGCACCTTGATCAGAGGCGCGCGCGATCAGCGTCCCCTTCGCGACATGGTCGCCGGGCTTCACGTAGACGTGCAGCACGTGGCCGATCACGACGTCGAGGTGAAGTCGATGGTTACGCAGCCGAAATGCGTACGGACCGTAGGCCGACCCCAATGACCCGGGTGCGTCTGGTCGCACGATCGTGCCCCGCATTCCCGCGAACAGCTTCGTCTCGCACTTCATCGCGATGTCGATGCCGTGATGGAAGCCCTCATGGTGCGGACACAGCGGCGACGGGTCGTAGTACGGGGCTTTCGTACAGCCGAAGTTGATCATCTTCCGGTGCTTACCGGCGTACCACTTCGAGAAGTAGAAGTGCTTGTCGGCAACCCAGAACCGGCGCACTTTCGGCTGAGCCGCGTCGGCACGCGACATTGTCTGTGTGCGGAGCGAAGTGCCCAGCCCGCCAGCCGGCAGCGTCGTCGCCTCGGCGGAAGAGGGAACGACGAGCGCAAGCGCCAGGAAGACGACGACCGCACAGGTGTTTAGTCTGCGCCGCGGGGGGCAATGACGAGTGGGAAGGAGACCCCACATGAACTTTGTCCTTTGGCTCATCGCTGTTGTGCTGGTCGTTTGGGGGATAGTCACCCTCTTCACCGGCGGCATCCTCCTCGGCGTCGTGCTCATTGTCGTCGGCCTGCTCATCGGGCCCGGCGGCGTCAGCCTGTTCAGTCGGCGCGCGTAGCCGGCGGCCCGCTCATCGCAGCCACGCCTGCCAGGCGTCCTTGTGCGTGTTGATCCACGACGCGACGTCGACGGTGCCGACGTTGTAGCCACTCAAGGTCACCAGTTCCTCGACAGTCTCGACGTCCTCGTCGCTCAGCTCGTAGTGGTAGATGAGCGAGTACGCGGGGCTGCCTGACTGTGCGAAGTCCGCGTTGACGATCTTGACGTATCGGAAACTCGCGAGCGAGCAGAGCGTTGCAGTCCGATTCGGCACACAGCCGTCAGCGGACGACTCCGGCAGGTCGACGACATGACGGCCGACGCCGTCTCCGAGCAGCTGCCGAGGTGCCTGGACGAGGTAGAGGTTCGGCACTCCGTGGGCGTCGTCTTCGCGCGGCTGCGGCAACAGATAACGCATTCCGCGGTGCCCGTCGATGTCGACGATGTTGCGGACGATGTAGTCGAGCCGCAGTGATCCGATGACCGTGTGCGCGAGCCGCACGAGCTCTGAGCTGGTCGTGAACGCGGGCGTCGTCGCGCCCCACCCGATCCGGGCTGTGTCGCCGAGATCGAGCGCTGTGTTGAGACCGCGATCGCCCATGAACGCCGGCGCCAACAGATTGACGGCGCCCTTGACGCCGTTCGGGCCGATGACGGTGACGTTCGGCTCCTCAGGCGGTGCCGACGAGGGATTGTCTGCCGTGGGCTCGCTGACGCCGAGCTCGGCTCGGACGTCCTCGTTGCCGTAGGCGTCCATGTAGACGTCGGCGCCGCCGTCGGCGACCAGCTGCCACGCATCGCGCGACGTCGTCTTCACGTACTCGACCTGACAATGGAGTGCCCGTTCGGCGATCGTGCCCACGATGAATGCGCTCGCCTCATAGCCATTGGACGGGTCGTAGGCGATGCGGAGATCGCCGCAGACCCCGGACGATCGCGGCGGCGGAGGCGGGGGCGACTGAGTCGAGCCGTCGTCGGAGCCGCTGCATGCGGCGAGGGCGAGGAGAGCGACCGTGACGCCCGCGGCCACGCAGGTGCGCGTCCGTCTCGTCACCGCGCCTCCCTGAGCCCCTTGCCGACGGCTCAGGGTATCTCTGCGCTCCCTCGCGCCCGGCTCGGCAACGTCTCCGGCATCCGGGCCGAGAGCGCCCCCGCGACCACAAGGACGCCCGCCCCGACGCCGAACGCCTGGGCGTAGCCGACGTGGTCTGTCAGCCAGCCGGCCGCGAGCGGACCGACGATCTGCCCGGCGTCCGACGCCATCTGGAACACGGCCACGACCCGCCCGCCCCTGCCATGCATGACGTCGCCGACGACCGCGGCCGGCGCCGTCGAGATGAAGGACGATCCGAGGCCCATCACCGTCATGGCGGCAAGGAAGGCGGGCAGCGTCTGAACGATCGCGAGCGTCAGCAGGCCCGTGGCCGTGATGGCCGACCCTATGATCATCGCCGGACGGCGACCCCGCCCGTCAACGACTCTGCTTGCGACGAGGATGAATGCGGCCTGCGCGACGGACGAGCAAACGAGGCCGATGCCGATCCACACCGGCGCCTGGTGCATGACGTTGGTGACGAAGAGCGGCACCAGGGTGAAACGGAGACCGAATAGCGCGAAGCCGACTGCGAAGTTGACCGAGACGGCCGCTCGGTAGGCCAGGTGCGACCACGCCTGCGCGAGCGTGGTCGACTCGACCTCTTCGGGCTCGTCGCGTTGGGTCTGCTCCAGCTCCATCACATCGACGGCCGACGACGCACCGCCGTCGTCTATCGACGCCACAGCAGCGGTCGGCTCGACTGCCGGCGCAGGATCGTGATCCAGAGCCGCCGACCGGAGGAAGAGCCCGCCGATCCCGCCGGCGACCACCAGCGTCACCGCGTAGACGAAGAACGGCAGCCGAATGGACGCGTCGGTCAGGAATCCGCCGAATGCCGGGCCGATCACGATGCCGATCAGGAAGCCGGACTGGAACAGCCCGTTCGCTCGGCCACGATGGGCGGCGTCGACGACGCGAAGGAGCAGGGCAGTCGCCGAGATCGTAAACATGGCGGAGCCGACGCCGCCGATGCCGCGCAAGACGAGGAGCTGCGGGTAGCTCTGCGCGAGTCCGGCCAAGCCGGTCGACACCGCGACGATGCCGATCCCCGTGGCCAAGATGAGTCGTTCGCCGAATCGGTCGACCAGCCGCCCGCCGCCGAGCGCGGAGACAAACCGCATGAGCGCGAATGCGCTGACGACTGCGCCGACGGCAGTGTCGCTGACGTCGAAGGACTCGGCGAACAGAGGGATTGCGGGAATGACGACGCCGAAGCCGACGGCGACGGCGACCGCGACGGCGGTCAGGACGCCGACCTCCCGCGGAAGATCGGCGAATGGGTTCTTCACCGGACGGTGAAGGGAGGGCCCGAGACAGTCACAGCCGTCGCACGAAGAGGTGGCTCGCTGCTTCGCCCGCGATCTCGGCGGACTCACCGCCGCTGCCGACGAGCACACCTTCGGCGCCGCGGGCGACCGTGACGACCTTGCCGGGCAGCGCACCGACGCGGCGCAGCGCCGCCATCAGCTTCTCGTCGGTCTGAATGGGCTCGGCGATCCGTCCGACGATGACGCGCTGCTCGTCGATGCC
>DATIOH010000086.1:0-2203 GCA_035473375.1 Nocardioidaceae bacterium
CCGGTCGGCCCGACGAAACTCGACCACCCGTTCGGCGGCGTCGGCCATGGGGCCGACGGCTGGGGCTCAGCCTCCCTGACGGACCCCGACACCGGCCGCAGCGCCCGCGTGACGTTCGGCGAGACGTTCCGGTGGCTCCAGGCGTTCAGCGCCGACGGCCACGGTCCGACAGCGCGTCAGTACTTGGCGATCGAGCCGATGACCTGCCCGCCGAACGCGTTCCGGTCAGGCCTCGACCTCGTCGTCCTTCAACCCGGCGAGACGCACAGCGCAACCCTGGTGATCAGCTAACCGGAGGCACGTAGCCCGTCGGACCGTCGCCGAGGTCGACGATCGCGGCGACCGGCCCGCCGCCGTCGGGGCCCTGGTGCGCGGCCGACACGGAGACGAAGACAGCGGGGTCTCCGGTGACTGCCGCCGTCACGCCGCCCACACACGACTTGATCTGCCGATGCCAGTGCACGTCGGAGTCGTCGAGCATCGCATTGCGTCGCCCGTGCACTGTGCCGTCCTGCGACACCTCGCACTTGAGGAAGACGTTGACGAGCCGACCGCCGATGTCGCTCGAATGGGGACGGTCGGGAAGGTCGAGCCCGGCGTCTTTGATCGCCGCCCAGATCCCGTCCTGGTCGAGAGCGTCGCGCATCACGGAGTGGCCGACGCGATAGCGGCCGCCGACGCCACGCGCGTTGCCGACCACGACCACCTGAGCACGATCGAGCTCGACCCCCGACGAGCAGGAGGCGACCGCGGAGTAGAGGCTCCGGTCGTGCATGACGTCGGCGTCGGTCGGCATGTCGATCTCGCCGAGGGCGACGGCGATGCCGAGCGCAGTGCAGCCGTTGGACAGATCCATCGACTGATGCGTCTCCTCGGTCCAGACGGTCTTGCCGCGCGACTTCGCGTCGCGGATGGTGTGGATGGTCAACAGCGGCGTCTTCGTCTGCACGTAGTGGACGTCGGCGGGATCGTCGATGCCTGCCCGCTCCATCGCGATGCGGACAGCGTCGGCGACCTTCGAGATCATCGCCGTCCGCCCGATGTCCTCGGGTCGCAGCGTGTCGCTCATCGCGAAGCCGACGGTGAGCCGCAGCTCGTCGACGCCGCCGACGCTGCCCTCAGGAATGGTCGCGAACACGGTCGCATGCGGGCTGATGACACCGTCGGTGCCTCCGGACCAGACGATCGGCACCTCTTTCACGTCGTCGTCGGAGCGAGTCCCCTTCGCCATCAGCACCTCGCGAAAGGCGCGATCGGCAATGATCCGGGTGTAGTCGTTGACGCCACCGTTGCCCTCGGTCTTGCCGATGACGGCGATGACGCTGTCGGCGTCCATGACGCCTGAGTCGATCAGCTCGGCGAGCCCGCTCGCGTCAGAGACGTGCTCGATCGGCACTTTGCGGACCTCGATGGGCTGGGGCATCTGGATCTCCTCGTCGTGGTTTCTGCGGCTTCAGGTGCGGCGGGCGTGGCTGCGTGGTGGCCGATCAGACGGGCTCAGGAAGCACAATGGTGCCGGTCTCGCCTCGGACGCCCGCGACGATCTGGCCGAGCGAGGTGATGACGCCCACGCGGCCGGTCTGCTCGACGAACCGGCAGACGGCGTCGACCTTCGGGCCCATCGAGCCGCTCGCGAACTCGCCGTCGCGGGCGTGGCCTCGAAGCTCGCCGACGGTCACCTCTCCGATCGGCCGAGCATGGTCGGTGCCGAAACCGACGACTGCGGCGTCGACGTCGGTGGCGATCACCAACCGGTCGGCTCCGACCGCGACCGCGAGCAGCGTCGCCCCGAGGTCTTTGTCGATCACGGCCTCAATGCCACGCAGCCGGCCGTCCTCGCGCACGACGGGAATGCCGCCGCCGCCGTTGGCCACCACGACGTAGCCCTGGGCGACGAGCGCGGCGACGGCGGGGGCATCGAGGATCTCGAGCGGCTCCGGCGACGGCACTACCCGGCGCCAGCCGCGCTCTCCGCGGTCCTCGAACTGCTGGCCGTGCTCGATGAGGACACCCGCTTCCTCACGCGAGAGGTAACGGCCGATCGGCTTCGTCGGCCGACCGAAGGCCGGGTCGTCGGGCGCCACGAGCGTCCGGGTCACGAGCGCCGCAGTCGGCCGGGTGATGCCGTGCGCGGCGAGGGCCGGCTCGAGCGCGTCCATCAGGATGAATCCGAGGGTGGCCTGGGTCTGGGCTCCGCACCAGT
>DATIOH010000087.1:0-8673 GCA_035473375.1 Nocardioidaceae bacterium
CAGGTCGTTGCGGCTGACCGAGGACTTGTCGGTCTCCGGGAGCACCTGGGTGAAGCCCAGGGCCCGGCCACGCGGCAGGATCGTGATCTTCGCGACCGGGTCGGTGCCCGGGAGCGCGGCGGCCACCAGGGCGTGTCCACCCTCGTGGTAGGCGGTCATGAGCTTCTCCTGCTCGCTCATGATGTGCGAGTGCCGCTGCGGGCCCATGCTGACGCGGTCGATCGCCTCGTCGAGCATCCGGTCGTCGATCAACTTCTTGTCTTGACGCGCCGTCAGCAGTGCGGCCTCGTTGAGAACGTTTGCGAGGTCGGCGCCGGTGAACCCGGGGGTGCGGCGGGCGACGGCGAGCAGGTCGACGCCGGTCGCGATCGGCTTGCCGCGCGAGTGGACCTGCAGGATCTTGTTGCGGCCATCCATATTGGGCGCCGCGACGGCGACCATCCGGTCGAAACGACCGGGGCGAAGCAGTGCGGGGTCGAGGACGTCGGGGCGGTTGGTAGCCGCGATCAAGATGACGCCGCCGCGGACGTCGAAGCCGTCCATCTCGACCAGCAGCTGGTTCAGCGTCTGCTCGCGCTCGTCGTGCCCGCCGCCGAGGCCCGCGCCACGGTGTCGGCCGACAGCATCGATCTCGTCGATGAAGACGATCGCCGGGGCGTTCTCCTTGGCCTGCTCGAACAGGTCGCGCACCCGGGAGGCGCCGACGCCGACGAACATCTCGACGAAGTCGGATCCAGAGATGGAGTAGAAGGGCACGCCCGCCTCGCCGGCGACTGCGCGCGCGAGCAGTGTCTTGCCGGTGCCGGGAGGACCGTAGAGAAGAACGCCCTTAGGGATCTTCGCGCCGACGGCCGGGAACTTCGCCGGCTGCTGGAGGAACTCCTTGATCTCGCCGAGCTCCTCGATGGCCTCGTCGACGCCGGCCACGTCGGCGAACGTCGTCTTCGGCGTGTCCTTGCTGACCATCTTCGCTTTCGACTTGGCGAACTGCATGACGCGCCCGCCGCCGCCTTGAAGGCTGTTCATCATGAACAGGAAGAACAAGATGATCAGCAAGATCGGCAGGAAGCTGGAGATGAAGGTCCAGATAATGCTCGGCTGAGGAACGTCGACGTTGTACTGAGCGTTGGTGTCGGTCTGCTGGACGGACTCGAGCATCTTGATGCCCTGGTCCTGAAGCCAGTGCGCCTGGACCTCTTTACCGTCGAGGAGGGTCGCGCGGACGACCTGGTCGCCGTCGACGAAGGTGATCTCCTTGATCTGGTTGTCGTTGATGTACGACACCATCTGGGAGGTCGACACGTCCTCGTAGCTGCCGCGAGAGGAGATCGTCTCGAGGACGACCAGGATCACAATCGCAAACAGGACGACCCAGAGCCAGGGTCCTCGAAACCAACGCTTCACGCTTGTATGCCGGGGCTGTCGGGCCCCGTCCCTCCTACCAGTTGCCGAGCAAATGCCGTGCTGGTGTAACTGTGCCGAACCGTGTCAACCAGCGCCGAACACGATCGGCCTCGATAAGCCATTGTCGCCTACGGTCAAAATGCCTCCAACTGACTGGAGGCGAGGTGCGGGCGCCAGAGGGCCAAGTGTGACAGTCGCGGCGCATACGGCTCAACCGAAACCCCAGATCGGGGCGGATCGTGTGGCGCACTCGGCCCTCCCGCGCCTGCAGGGCCCGGACGATCAGGAGTAGACGTGCGGGGACAGGGTGCCGACCGAGCGCAGATTGCGGTACCGCTCGGCGTAGTCGAGGCCGTAGCCGACGACGAACTCGTTCGGGATGTCGAAGCCGACGTATCGGACGTCGACGGCCATCTTGACCGCATCGGGCTTGCGGAGCAGCGCGCAGATGTCGACCGACGCCGGTCCGCGCGACTGCAGGTTGGCGACCAGCCACGACAAGGTAAGTCCGGTGTCGATGATGTCCTCGACGATGAGGACCCGCTTGCCGCTGATGTCTGTGTCGAGGTCTTTGAGGATTCGGACCACACCCGACGACGTCGTGCCCGAGCCGTAGGACGACACCGCCATCCAGTCCATGCCGACGTGTCTGCCGAGTGCTCTCGCGAGGTCGGCCATCACCATCACGGCACCCTTGAGAACGCCGACGAGGAGGAGGTCCTCGCCGTCGAAGTCCGCCTCGATCTCCTTGGCCAGCTCGGCCAGCCGCTGCTGGATCTCGGCCTCGCTGATCAGCACGCGGGAGATGTCGTCGGCAATCTGCTGCTCGTCCACGGAGTCTCCAGATGACGGGATGAGGACGCAGGCGCGGCCGCCATGCACGACCCAGCCTGCCACGGGCGGGTGGCTATGACTCGGGCGCCCGCTCGAATCGCAGCGTCGCGGCCCGACGCCGTGCGGTCACGCGTCCGGGCAGATCGACGCCGCGCTGGCCGTGCCAGTCGTCGAGCAGCTCGCCGACCTGATCGATGTGCGCAGCCGTCAGGTCGTTGGCGGGCGCGCCCGCGTCGAGGGCAACGAGTCGGAGGACGCGCGACCGGATCGCGTCCGGGAGCTGTCCGAGCGCGTCGATCGCGAGGGAGCCCGGCTCCTTCTCGACAGTGGCTCGAGCCTCAGCTGCCCAGGTGTCGAGCGCGTCGGCGTCTGCCCGCGTCAGCCGAGCCGTCCGACTCAGCGCCTCGGCAACGCCGGGACCCAGCTCGCGCTCGAGAGCGGGGAGCACGGACTGGCGGACGCGAACCCGCGCAAACCGCGGATCGTCGTTGTGCGGGTCGTCCCATGCCGCCAGCCCTAGCGCGGCGGCCGCCGCGCGAATGGTCGTGCGCGTCACCCCGAGGAGAGGCCGCCGAAAGGCACCGCGCCGAGGCGGCATCCCCGCGAGCGAGCGAGTGCCGCTCCCCCGTGCCAGGCCGAGGACAACAGTCTCGGCCTGATCGTCGAGGGTGTGTCCGAGCAGGACGATCGCGGACGGCCCGGCGGCGGCTGCGAGCGCACCCAGTGCGTCATACCGTGCATCGCGAGCTGCGGACTCGGGGCCTCCGGCGGAGCCGACATCGACTCGGATCACGTCGACGGGATCGCATCCCAGGTCGACCAGCGTCTCCGCGGTCTGCGCGGCGACGGTCGCGGAGTCGTCCTGAAGCCCATGGTCGACCGTGGCGCCGGCAACCAGCCAGCCGGCGCGGCGTCCCTCGAAGGTGGCTGCCGCCGCGAGCACGAGGGAGTCGCAGCCACCGGATGAGGCGACGATGACGGCGGTACCGGGCTCGAGGTCGGCGCACTCCCGCCGGACCGCGCGGCGGACGGCCGCGACGCTCGGGTCGAGTCCGCCGCCCACGTTCGTCAGCCGTGGACTCGGGCGACCCATGCGGCCGGGTCGGCGATCTCGTTCTTGCGCGGCAGCGTGTCGGGCGCCGTCCAGACGGCGTTGAAGCCGTCCATGCCCACCTTGTCGACGACGCCGCGCACGAAGGCGGCGCCGTCGCGGTACTGGCGGAGCTTTGCGTCGAAGCCGAGCAGCCGGCGAGCCATCTGATCGACCGGTCCGGCTCCGGCGCGCCGCTGGGTGAAGCTGGCGCGGATCTTCGCCACTGTCGGGATGACGCTCGGGCCGACGCCGTCCATGACGACGTCAGCGTGTCCCTCGAGTAGCGACATGGCTGCGGTCAGCCGCTCGACGGCCTGCTTTTGCTCGGGCAGTTGCATGATGTCGAGCAGGGACACATTCGGATCGCCCTTGATCAGGCGGCCGACGCTCTCGATGCCGTCGCGCAGCAGGCCGGCGATCTTGGCCGGATCGAGGTCGGCGCTCGCGATCAGCCCCGACATCTCCGACAGGAGGTGCTCGCGAAGCCACGGCACGGCCGTGAACTGGACTCGATGGGTCTCTTCATGGAGACACACCCACAGTCGGAAGTCGCGCGGAGTCACCGACAGCTCGCGTTCGACGTGAACGATGTTGGGCGCGACGAGCAGGAGCCGCCCGCCGTACGACGGGCCATCGGGTCCGGCCGTGCCCGTGAAGAACGGGTCGAACTGCCCGAGCACCTTGTTCGACAGGTAGGCCAGCAGCCCTCCGGCCTCGATGCCGGTCACTCGCGACCCGATCGCGGCGCTGACGCCGCTCGGCTCGCCTCGCCGCTCGCGGAGCCGCGCGACGAGCGGCCTCAAGATCTCACGGAAGCCGTCGGCATTGGCCTGGACCCAGCCGATGCGGTCGACGACCAGGACGGGCGCGGTCGACGACTGCGCATGCAGACCGGTGAACGCCCGGACGTGCTCCTCCGACGACGCCGCGTCGCGGCGCAGCTCGGCGACCACGTCGCGAGCCTCGTCCGCGCTGATCTCGGGGCTTGGGCGCATCAGCCGCTGCGCCGTCGTGACAGCGAGGTCCCAATCGATCATGTCGGCGTACGGACCATGGTCGTCACCGCGGTCCTGCTGCCCGGCCGAAGAGGGAGTCGCCATGGCGTACACGGTACGGGGGAATACCAATGGCGCCTGGCAGCGGCAGTCAGACAGGATGCAAGCGATGGCTGAGACCCCGAGCAAGCCCAAGTACCTCAATCCGTTTGTCGTCGACGAGCCGGTTCGCGAGCCAACGGTCGACGACGGTGTCGACTGGTATCTGCCCGACGAGTTCGGGCGGCGCCCCGCGATCGTGTTCGTGCACGGTGGGCCGGTGCGGCCTGAGGCGACGCCGAAGGAGTGGCCGGTCTACCGCGGCTACGGCTCGATGGCCGCCCGGCTCGGACTCGTCGGCGTCGCGTTCAATCACCCGTTCCACGACATCGAACGGATGGCCGACGCGGGCGCGGAGGTCGAGCGTGTTCTGGGGCTTGTCCGGCAGCACGAGCGAGTCGACCCCGACCGCATCGGGCTCTGGGCGTTCTCCGGCGCCGGGCTCTTCGCTGGACGTTTCGTCGACCATCCGCCGGAGTGGCTCCGAGCCGTCGCGTTGACGTACCCGGACTGCCGTCGCGACGACGATCCCGATTGGCCCACGACCCTGGCAGAGGCGGTCGAGCATTCGTCCGACGTGCCCATCCTGCTGACGCGAGTCGGTCGCGAGCAGCCCGACCTCGCCGAGGCGGTCGAGGAACTCGTCGAGGCGGCCCGTGGAGCGGCCGCCAACCTCACCCTGATCGACGTGCCCCAGGGAGACCACGGGTTCGACCACGCCGAGCCCACCGACGAGGCGCGCGCCGCGGTTGAGCGCGCCATGGCCTGGATGTCCTCCACCCTCACGACGCACGCGGACCTCAGCCAGGGAAGAACCCCAAGCAAGTAGCACGCGACGTGCAGACCCGCGTCAGGGCACACCCAGCAACGGGCAGAACCCCCGCCAGGGAAGAACCCCAAGCAAGCAGCACGCGACGTGCAGACCCACGTCAGAGCACACCCCAGCCATGGGCAGCACGCCCGCCAGGGAAGAACCCCAAGCAGGCAGCACGCGACGTGCAGACCCGCGTCAGGGCACGTTGAGCGGTCCGCTATTCGCGGTGAAGGAAGCGAAGCGCCAGCGAGCGTCACCGCGAATAGCTGACCGCTCAACCGGGGCACGGAAAGCAAGGCACAACCTGTGCGTCTCTGCCCCAGCCAGGCACCACAACCAACTCAGCCAGCTCAACCAACCAGCCCTGGACGTTCGACCCAGCCCTAGCAGCAGGTGGTGACGGCGGCGGCGATGCGGTCGAGTTGGGCGCGTACGGCGAGGGCACGGCGCGGCGGCACGGCGTTGGCGATCGTCGCGAACACGATCGGCTCGCCGTCGGCGGCCATTGCGAGGCCGGCATAGCCGTGAACGCCTGCCTCCGTGAGGGTCCCTGTCTTCGCACGCACCAGTCCGAGCCCGGCCTCCGCGGTGCTGAAGCGATACGCCAGGCTGCCGTTGAACCCGGCGACGGGGAGAGACGTCAGCGCCGCGCGCAGGGCCGGCTCATCGGCGCGGGCCGCGGCCTGCAGCACCTGGACGAGCGACCACACGGGCAGCCGGTCGGCTCGCGACAGCCCGCTTCCGTCGTAGATCCGGGCCCCGGCGAGGTCGACTCCGAGGCTTCGCAGCGTTGCTCGCACGGTCGCGACACCGCCGACGAATGACCCCGGGCGTCCCGCGCCGATCGCTGCCTGCCGCAACAGCACCTCTGCCGCCTCGTTGTCGCTCACCTCGATGGTGTGCTCGACGATCGCCGCAAGCGGCGCCGACGAGACTACGGCGACTTGGCGGGCGGCCGTCGGAGCATTCGTCGAGCGGATCTGACCAGCCACCTTGACGCCGCTCCGGCCAAGGAGTTGGGCGAACCGCCGCGCGGCCGCGAGGCTGGGGTCGGCGGCCCGCTGCGCGAGCCCGACGGTCAGCCGCCCCTCGTTCACCCATAGCGCGGTGATCGGGCTCACGATCGACTCGGGTATATAGGTGGCCTGCCACTGCGGGTTGACGGCAGGCCCGGCGAACAGGCTGTCGTCGTAGGTCAACGTCACCGGCGCGGTCCCCGCCCCCAGGGCCTTGGCGGTCTGCGCGGCGAGGTCTTGCAGCGTCGCCTCGCGCGGATAGTCGTCGACAACCTGCGGTCGACGGGCGACGTCGGTCAGCAGCGGATCGCCACCGCCGACGAGCACCAGTCGCCGAGTGCCCGGCACGCGAACGACCGTCGTGTCGAACCGCGCGTCCGGGCCGAGCTGAGCGAGCGCGGTTGTCGTGGTCAGCAACTTGAGGGTCGATGCAGGTGTGACAACATCGTCCGCGCCGCTGGTCAGCAGCGGCTTCGCGCCGTCGAGCGTCGCGTACGCGTACTCGAGGCGGGACGGCCCGAACCTCTTGCTGGTCAGAAGCGGAGCAAGTCGCGCGCGCAGCTCACCGGCCGTGAGAGTGGCAGCGCCGCTGCCGCCTGCCGGCACGAGGACGGCTGGGGGCTCGGGTGGGCTCGAGACGTTGAGTTCAGTCGGCGCGGCCGACCCAGTCGTGTCACCGGGTGGGGTCGCCTGATCGTCAGCCGAGGTGGTGTGCCGCGCGATCGCGACCACCCCAACCGCTGCCGCCGCGACGATCACGACACCGATGACCAGAGCCTTCAACAGCACCGTGCGCAGCCGACGGCGTGGCGGGTCATAAGGATCAGGCACTGGGGGCGGGTCGGGTTCAGCCACAACCCCACCCCTCGGCATGCACGAGTGACCCCACCTGCGCGACACTAGCCGCTGACGACTGCTAACACTGTCCGGCGCAGCGCCGCGGCCGAGCCACGACGGCAGGACCACCCGAAGGATGTGAAGCGTGGACTTCGACGTGACGATCGAGATCCCGAAGGGTCAGCGCAACAAGTACGAGCTCGACCACACGACGGGCCGCATCCGCCTCGACCGCACGCTCTTCACCGCTACGCAGTACCCGGCCGACTACGGCTTCGTCGAAGACACGCTCGGCCAGGACGGAGACCCGCTCGATGCGCTCGTCCTGCTGTCGGAGCCGACGTTTCCCGGCTGCCTGATCCTGTCGCGCGCGATCGGGATGTTTCGCATGACCGACGAGAAGGGCCGCGACGACAAGGTCTTGTGCGTGCCCGCGAAGGACCCGCGCCAAGAGCACCTGCGCGACATCCACCACATGCCTGAGTTCGACCGGCTCGAGATCGAGCACTTCTTCTCGGTCTACAAGGACCTCGAGCCCGGCAAGTCCGTCGAAGGGGCCACCTGGGTCGGTCGCGTCGAGGCTGAGGCCGAGATCCTCGCGTCCCGCGACCGCTGGCAGGCACTGCTCGCCACCGAGGGACACGAGCACGGCAGGTAGTTGCCTGGTCGGGGAGACGAGCCGTCTCGATGAGAACGGCAGTCACCAGGTAGTCAGCGAACTGTGTTTCGGTGTGGCGTCGACTTCAGCGGGGCGAGTCAGTGTCCAACCTGCCTCAGCCAGCACCCGCGCGGCCTCGTCAGGCAGATCCCGGACCGCAGCGCCAAGCTGCCTACGACGCCACGCGATACGACCCTTGTGCAGGGCGGCTTCCCAGCCGTCGCAGGCGTCGACGCCGCACTCTAGGACGAGAAATTGCAGAACGTCCTCCAAGCACGGTCGAAATCTCTCACCCCCGACCGGGAAGTGGAGGCTGGAAAGATCGTGCGGCCTTTCGACGAGCTCTGGGCGGTGAGCATAAGCTCGAGCCAGCAAGTGACTGAAGGACCCTCGCTCGGCATGGATCTGCCAGTGGGAGATCGGCGCCGAGTGCATGTCTGCGCGGTACTCCAAGCGAACGAGCGGGGTCCGATCCAGCACAGAATGCACCGCAATCTCTGAACGAACGGTCTTCAGGTACCGACCGGTTCGATCCAGGTCCAGAAAGAGCGAGATGCTCAAGTCGGCCAGGTGATCGCCCGCGACAAATACAGGTACGCGCCTGTCGGCCGAAGTCGCCCCCTCGGGCTGGACGATGTATCTGTCGCGACCGGCAGCCCTGCGCGAGACGACTCTCCGCGCACCGGGCAGTGTCCCGTCGAGGCTCTCCTGAACTTCCTCTGCGAATGATGCCGAGCACTCAGCGAGCGACTGCGACTCGCTGACGCTCACTCCCCTAGCAGAAAAGCGATCCCGTCGAGCTCCTCGCGGGCATCCCACTCCTCGCCAGTCAATGTCCGCGTGTCCGCCAGAGTGTGAAACTCCTCAGCGGTTAGACCAAGGGCGTCGAGGATGGCGTCGCGGCGCTTCACCAGAGCGTCGTA
>DATIOH010000088.1:0-6733 GCA_035473375.1 Nocardioidaceae bacterium
GTTCGATGCAGACGAATCGGGAGACGCCATGACAGAGATCGCAGGGGTGACGAAGCCGTCACCCCTGAGCGGTGCGCTTCGCAGCCTGGTGCGCGCCCACGTCTCGTCGTCCGGCCGCACCGCCACTCCTCGATCGGTGGCACGCGAACTGTCGCGGCTCGGCTCGGACTGGCGCGTCCTCGACGACATCCCGGCCGGACGCCGGGGGCGTCTCGAGCACCTCGTCATCGGGCCCGGCGGTGTCTTTGCGGTGACCGCACGCCACGAAGCCCGCGACACGATCTGCCTCGGCGCCGAGAGCGTGCTCGTCGGCGACGTCCGCATCCACCACGGCCGGATCAGCCGCGACGACGCCGCCGAGATCTCGGGCCGGCTGAGTGACAGCGTCGGCTACGCGATTCCCGTGACGGCTCTGGTCTTGATTGTCGGCGACCGCCGTTTCGTGGTGCCCGCCCAGCACGACGACGCGGTTGTCCGGGTGACGACGCCGGCCAGCGCCGTGCGCTTCATGCGACGTCGCCGCACGGTGTGGACCGAGTACGCCATCGAGCGGATCTATGCGGCCGCCTATGAGCCGTCGACCTGGGGGTCGAGCAGGACGACGCCCGGCGCAGAGCCAGAGTCATCGCGTGCCCAATCGCATGGCCAATCGCTTGATCAGACGCACGGCTCAGGCCAAGCCCGCTAGCCGACCGCATCGCGGTTACGTCTTGACCCAGGCGACGTCTGGCCCCTTCATCAGTCTCGCGAACTCCGGCAGCGTCTCGCTGTCGAGCTCCCAGCTTCCGTCGGGGGAGTTGCGGTCGGAGTTGAAGTACGCCATCGCGACGACGCCGGCGTCGAGAGCAGCGTCGAAGGCATCGCCGAGCCACGTTGCGGCGCGACCGGGCTGGGCGGCATCGGATCGACATCCGTACTCGCCGATCAGCATCGGGCGGCCGTCCGCCTCGTCCTCACCCAGGGCGAGCTTGTCGGCGAACGCAATCCACTCCTTGCCGTTCGTCGGCGACCAGGGGTTGTAGATGTCGAGGCCGTAGACGCCGGCACTCCGGACGTTCCACTCGCTCGGCCGCCGCTTCGACCTCTCGTCGAACGACCAGCTCCCCAGGATCGGGACCACCACCACATTCGGAGTCGTCGAGGCCGCGGCGAGCACCGCGTCCTGCATCGCGATGTAGTCGGCTGGCGTGCCGTAGTTCGCGGCGTCGTTCTCAGGCTCGTGGTGGACGCAGAGGAACACCTGGGCGCCCACGTCGCTGAGCGGACCGACCAGGCTGTCGATCCACGGGCGGTTTCGAGCCGTCGCCGCCCACGGCCCCGGCGGCTTGATGGACGCGATCGGCATTCGGCCGGCTGCCAGGTCGCCGACGACCCGCTGATGAAGTCGTCCGACGTCGCTGCCCAGGAAGAAAGACCGATAGCACGACAGCTGGCTGCCGAGGTGTGCCTCGAAGCGCGCCAGCCGGTCGGGCGGCGTTGCGGCGCCGTAGTAGAGAGCCTGCTTGGGGAACGCGTACGTCGGATAGTGGGGACCGCTCGAGCAGGCCGTTGCTGCGGCGCCCGCGGCAGCCAGGGCCAAGAAGGCGCGGCGCGAGATCGGCGAGGTCCGGTGGTGGTGGGCACGCGCGTCGAACGGTGCGCCCCCAGCTGACCCCATCCGTGCATTGTTCCAGCGCACGCCAACTCAGCTGCGGACATCGGTGCCGCACGTCGACGCAATCTGGCGCCAACGTGCGTCTTCCACCTGCAGACAATCCAGAGGGCGGCGCGAGCGGTCCGCAGCTGCCGGTGTGCGGCGGCGAGTGGTCAGGTCGCGACGCGGGCGAGCAGCCAGGCGTAGACGTCGGCCTCGTAACGCAAGTGCGCGTACCGGCCCGACGGGCCGACGTGCGCTCCCGCGCCCAGCTCGACGCGGAACAGGCAGCGGGGCGACCACTGAGGGTCGGTGTGGCGAAGCAGGGCCACCCACTTGGCCGGCTCGAAGACCATCACCCGCGGGTCGTGAAGCGCACCGGTGACCAGCAGGTCGGGGCGCCCGCCAGCTGGAGGAGGGTTGTCGTACGGCGAGTAGGCCAGCATCCACGCGTAGTCGTCGGGTCGGCTCGGGTCGCCCCACTCGTCCCACTCGTTGACCGTGAGGGGGATCGAGGCGTCGAGCATGGTGGTGACGACGTCGACGAACGCGACCTCGGCGATCACGCCCCGCCATCGATCGGGTGCCTGGCTGAACACCGCGCCCTGCAACAACCCGCCAGCCGAGAGCCCCCGGCTGACGATACGGTCGCCGTCGACGAGGCCGTCGGCAAGCCGGTCGGCCGCCGCGACGTGATCGGTGAACGTGTTCTGCTTGCGCGCCATCATGCCGTCGAGCCACCACCGGCGGCCGCCCTCGCCGCCGCCGCGAATGTGCGCGTGCGCGAACACCACGCCGCGGTCGAGCAGCGCGATGATCCCGGGGTCGAATTGGGGCTCGTCGCATGCCTCGTACGCGCCGTAGCCGTACAAGAGACACGGGGCCGTGCCGTCGAGCGGCACGTCGGCACGGCGGACGACGGTGACCGGGACCTCGACCGGCGCCGCGTCGGTGGCCTGCCCGCGGCTTGGCGACGGTGCCCAGACGAGCTCGCTGACGTAGTCGCTCGCGTCGTAGGCAGGCGCACTCGTCTGGTGGATGAGGTGTCGATCGCCCGTGCCGAGTTCGACGTCGTACCACGCGCGCAGCGTCGTGTACGAGTCCTCGTAGACAGTGACGGTCGCGGTGTCGTATTGCTCGTTGTCAGCGAGCCGGACTGCCCCGTTGTCGACCTGAGCCGCGATCTCGACGCCGTGGGCGGAGATCGAGCCGTCGTCCTCGAGTCGGTGTGCCCGCAGCGTGAGCCGCACGTCGCGACGCAGCGACAGCACAAGGTGGCCGTCGAACGCGTGTGCCGAGTACAGCCGCTCGCCGGACAGGGCCGGGACGGCATCGGACCAGTTCGCCGCCGATGGGTCGTCGGCAGGCGCCGACACCAGACGGTATTCCTCGGCGCCGTCGTTGGTGACAATGAACAGCCGATCTCCGGCCGGAGTCCGAGCGTGCTCGACGAAGTACTCGACTCCCTTGCGACGCGGCTCGACGCAACGCGGCGGCTGGTCGGGTGCGTGCGCGTCGACGAGCCACACCTCGGTGGTGTCGCGGCAGTACGTGCCGATCGCGATGACGTCGCCAGACCGTGACGGCTCGATCTCGACGCCGTAGCGCTCGTCGAGCTCCTCGAACACCATCACATCGTCGTCGGCCGGCGTGCCCACACGATGGCGCCACACCTGGTGCGGGCGGTAGATCGCGTCGTGCACGGTGTAGAAGAGCGTCGACGAGTCGGCGCTCCACCCGGCCGTGTAGTAGGTACGCGGCAGCTCGTCGGCCAAGTCGCGTCCGGTGTCGAGGTCGCGGATGCGCATCCGGTAGACCTCGTCGCCGGTGCGGTCGAACGAGTAGGCGAGGAGTCGCTCGTCGGGGCTCACCAGGGTGAGGCCAATATCGAGGTAGCCCGACTCGTCGGTCAGCTCGGCCGGGTCGAGGATCACCTGCGGCTCGGTGCTGAGGTCGACGCCGGCTCGCCAGTCTCCGTCACCGGCGCCGTCGGGAAGCGGAATGCGGCAGTGCTGCGGGTACTCGGCGGCCGGCAGGGTGCGGGTGAAGTACGCGTAACGATCGCGGCGGTGGGCGACCGATGCCTCGGCCGGTGCGACGCGTGCCTCCATGGCGGCGAAGAGCGCTGCAGCGTCGGCGCCAAGGCTCGCGGTCGACGCGTCGTAGTAGGCGCGTTCGGCGGCGAGGTAGGCGAGCGTCTCGGGATCGTCGGTGTCGCGCATCCAGTTGTACGCGTCGACGCGACGGTCGCCGTGCAGCTCGTGCACGACCTCATGACGGGCGGCGACGGGCGGTCTGGTCGGCCCGTCCGACGCTGGGACTGAGGACTCGCCTTCGGACACCGTGTCGCTCACGGCGGCCAACCTATCTGCCGGTCCCGCGGATCCGCATCCTCAATGTCAAGAGGTGCTGGCGAGAGACGTGGCCCGCGATCGGCCGCAGCGGGGGCATCTTGACTGGCTGCGTCGGGTCCGACGCGCAGCGTGCCTGAGCGAGGTGCGGTTTCCGTCGCCCCGCACCCGGATGTGTAAACACCTCGCCACAATTGGGCCGTGAATCTACCGGAATCCGTCTCCGTGTAGTAGGAACAACCCAGGACCGACTGCTGCTGATCGGTGAGTCAGGACGATCGGTGCGGAGAGCCAACGCCGGCCCGCGCCCGGCAAGGTGTAGGGAGACGCATGCGACGAGCGACGACGAGCCGACGAAACCCGCGAAGATCGATGAAGAGGGGCGCAGCGGCCGGGGTCGCCGCAGCCGTCATCATGTCGCTCGCGCTGGCGGGCGCGGCAGCGGCGGAGACCGACACGACGGCGCCGCCGTCGAGTTCTGGTTCAGCGACCACGGGCGGCACCGACGACCTGACGTTCACCGTCGGCATCACCGGCTCGGTCGACTCCTTCAACCCGTTCAACGGAATCGTCGCGGAGTCGTTCGAGATGTGGGCGCTCATGTACGACCAGATGATCACCTACTCCATGAAGGACATGTCGCCCCAACCCGGGCTCGCGACCAAGTGGGAGCAGTCGCCCGACGGCCTTACCTGGACCTTCACGATCCGTTCCGGGGTGAAGTGGTCCGACGGCCAAGACCTGACAGCCGCCGACATCGCCTACACCTACAGCCGGATCATCGACGGCGGCCCCGAGGCGATCACCTGGGGCTCCTACCTCGCGAACGTCGACTCGGTGACCGCTCCCGACGCGACCACGGTCGTGCTGAAGCTCAGCAAGCCGAACGCTGTGCTGCCTCTTCTCCCGATCCCGATCATTCCGGAGCACATCTGGAAGGACATCCCCGAGGACCAGGTCAAGAGCTTCCCGAATGAGCCAGGCGGCGACGTCCCCATCGTGGGCTCGGGTCCGTTCACGCTGCAAGAGGGCCACGCCGGCGGGCAGACCTACGTCTTCGAGCGCAACCCGGACTACTGGAACGGCGAGCCGGCGATGTCGAAGGTCGTCTTCCAGGTCTACCGGGCCGAGGACACCCAGATTCAGGCGTTGAAGGCCGGCGACATCGACTTCGCGGAGGGCATCTCGGCCCTCCAGTACAAGGCACTGCAGGGCGAGAGCGGCATCACGGCGATCCAGGGCATCTCGCCGGGATTCGACGAGATCGCCTTCAACGTGGGCTCCGTCGACACGAAGACGGGACAGCCGATGGGCGACCCCAATCCGGCGGTGCTTGATCCGGCGTTCCGCAGGGCCCTCAGCTTCGCTGTCGATCGCGACACGATCGTCTCGAAGGCGTATCAGGGCGCCGGGGAGCCAGGCGGGACGTTCATCCCGCCGATATACAAGGACTTCAGCTGGGTCAACCCTGATCCCAACGCCTACAAGTTCGACCCGGCCCACGCGGAGGAACTGCTCGACGCCGCGGGATACACGGTCGGCTCCGACGGTTGGCGGACGATGCCCGACGGCTCGCCGATCGGCCAGCTTCGGCTCTTTGCACGATCCGACAGCACATCGTCGCTCGACACCATGGACCTCTTCCACGAGTGGCTGAAGGAGATCCACATCGACTCGAAGATCGTCGCGGTCGAAGGCAACCGGCTGACCAACATCATCCTCGACGGCGATTACGACATCTTCCAGTGGGGCTGGTACGTCGAGCCCGACCCCGACTCGATGCTCCAGTACTTCACCTGCGGTCAGCTCGACGGGTGGAACGACTCCTGGTATTGCAACAAGAAGTACGACGCGCTTTACGAGGCGCAGAGGTCGGCAACCAACGACGACCAGCGGTTCGCGATCGTCAAAAAGATGCAGGCGATGATCTACGAGGCGATGCCGTACATCGTCACCGCCTACACCAGCATCGACGAGGCCTACCGGAGCGACCGCTGGACGAACTTCCAGCCGCAGCCCGACCCCGGGGGCATCTTGCTGTTCCAGTACGGCGCCACCAACTACATCAACATCAAGCCAGTCGTCGAAGACGCGGCTGCCGGCGGCGGCAGCGGCAAGCTCAGCGGCGGCGACATCCTCGCGATCGGCGTGGTCATGGTGCTGCTCTTCCTTGCCGGGGGCGCCATCGGCGGGTTCGCCGGCTACCGCAAGGCGACCGTGGACTACCGCGAGTGAGTGCGGCAGTCGAGGCGGCAATACTCCGCGAGCCGCCGCCGTCGGACGCTCCTGCTAAGGCGTCTCGGTCGGCGACCTGGATGTGGATCGGCCGCAAGTTCGCCGGCTCGGCGGCGACGCTCGTGTTCATCTGCGTGCTGAACTTCTTCCTGTTCCGCGTCATCAACCCGCATCCGGAGCGGGTCGTCGCCCGTGGTCGTGCGACCACGCCGGAGCAGGTGGCCGAGCTACGCCACAAGCTCGGGCTCGACCAGCCTCTTCCGCAGCAGTTCCTGACCTACCTCAAGAACCTCGTGACCCTCCAGTTCGGCGACTCGACGCAGTACAGCCAGCCGGTCCGAACCCTGATCCTCAACCACCTGTGGCCGACGGTCGCGCTGGTCGGCACGTCCGCGATCCTGTCGATCATCTTCGGGCTCTGGATCGGTACTGTCGCGGCCTGGAACCGCGGGCACAAGTTCGACGGGATCTCGACGACGACCACCATTACGCTCTACTCGATGCCGGAGTGGTG
>DATIOH010000089.1:0-11064 GCA_035473375.1 Nocardioidaceae bacterium
TATCGGCAACCGGATCGTGTACGGCCGCCGGCTCGACGCGTCCGACGTGCTGGACTACGAGGTCGCGGCCGGGCCGCCGACACCGCACCCGCGTGGGCGCGCCGTCGTCGTCGAGATCGTCGTGAGCACCGGAGGCGAGCGCGCGTGGAGCGCCGCGATGGAACTGCTCCGCCGTGAGCCTGCCGCCTCGACGCCGGCCGCGGCCCCGGAGCTCGCGTCCGATCTCCCCGAGGTGACGCCGATCGGACCGGCGCGATGGCAGCTCGCCTCCGACCTGGGCCGGCGGTACGCAGCCGTCTCTGGAGACCGCAACCCGATTCACCTCGCGGACCTCACCGCGAAGCCGTTCGGCTTCTCGCATCACATCGCCCACGGAATGTGGACGCACGCCCGAGCGCTCGCCGAGCTCGACAACCGGCTGCCCGGCGAATACTCGGTCGAGGTCGCGTTCAAGAAGCCGATTCGGCTGCCAGGCACGGCATTCTTCGGTGCCCGCACGGAGGTCGACTGCATCGACTTCGGGCTCTCGTCACCGTCAGCCGACCCCGCGCTCCCGGAGACGCCGCACCTGCTCGGCCGGCTGCGCCCCGTCTCGTCCTGACCTCAGCGGGTGTGGCCGAAGCGAATGACGGTCGTGCGCTTCGGCGCCAGCCGCTCGGTGAACCTGCCCGTCTGCATGTCCCAGACGCCGAGGTCGGTGATCGCGTCGCTGTTCCAGTTGCCGACCGCCGGTAGCGACGTCGTCGTCCCGAACCGCAACGACCTGGTGGTGCCGTCTGCCATCGCGAGGCTGAAGGTCGTCGTCGACGGCGTGTAGAGGCCGATGTCGGCCCGCCCGTCGCCGTCCCAGTCGCCTGCGACGGGATAGCCGCCCGGTGACCCGAAGACGCGTGTCGTCATCGCCCCTGATGCGTCGCGGAGCAAGAAGGTGCTTGTCTTCGGGCGATAGAGGCCGACGTCGTCGACGCCGTCGCCGTCCCAGTCGCCGGAGATGGGCAGGTCGCCGGGCCGGCCGAACGAGATCGTCGTCGTCCGGCCGTTCGCCGACAGCAGCGTGAAGGTGTGCGTCGTCGTCCGCCAGACGCCGAGGTCGGTCTGGCCGTCGCCGTTCCAGTCGCCAGTGACGGGCGTGTCAATCGGCGAGCCGAGAGTCACGGTGTTCTTGGATCCGTCGGGCAGCCGCTCGCGGAAGACGCCGGTCGATGGCTGCCGGCCGAACACGCCGACGTCGCTGATCCGGTCGCCGTTCCAGTCGCCGACCACGGGGACGTCGCCGCAGCTGCGCGACCGCAGCCACTGCTCGTCGTACTTGAACCGCTTTCCGTTGAAGTGCGCAGCCTGGTCGACCTTGTTCAACCGCTGCTCGTAGTGAAGGTGCGGGCCGGTGGAGCCGCCCGAGTCGCCGAGCAATGCGATGACCTGTCCTTGGTCGACCTGCTGCCCGACGGTCACGAAGACCCGCAAGAGGTGTGCGTGCAGGGTGGTCCAGCCTCCGCCGTGGTCGATGACGACGTAGAGGCCGTAGCTGGTGTCGCCGACGTCGACGACCGACTCGACGACGCCGGGAGCGGTCGCGATGACGGGATGGCCGAGATCGTGGGAGTCGCGGTTCCAGTCGATCGACATCTCGCTCGGGCTATGGGTTGGGCGAGTCGACCCCTCCCACCGCTCGCCGCAGGCGAACGGCAGCTGAAAGGCCGGCCGCGCGGTCGCAGCGGCTGCGCCGGGCGCTGCCGCGACCAGGCACAGGGCTCCTGCGCCGACGACGGCGGCCATCGGCCGCCAGCCGCGCACCAAGACGCCGTGCAGGCGCTGACTCACGCGTAGTCCTCGCTTCCTCGACCGAGCTGGCGAACACCAAGAGCATAAATAACAACACAGGCCCCACTGGCATCACACCACCGGTCACCCTAACTCACGCTCCGTCCGTTGTCCGTAACTCTCCGTATGCTCTTCTCAGGCGTGCGGATGGCGAGGTTAGGGTCGCGTCATGCGCATTCTCATCGTCGGAGGAACCCGCTTCGTCGGCCGCGCGATCGCCGAGGCGGCGCTCGCCGGCGACCACGAGGTCACCTTGCTGCATCGCGGCAAGACGATGCCGACGACCCTCGAGTCGGCCGAGCATCTGCTGGCCGACCGCGACGGCGACGGACTCCGCGACGCGCTCGCCGGGCGCACCTTCGACGCGACAGTCGATGTCTGCGCCTATGTTCCGCGCCAGGTCACCGAGCTCGCCGCGGCGCTCGACGGGCGTGGCGGCCACCACGTCTACATCTCGACGATGTCGGTCTACATCGACGAGCAGGAACTCGGATTCGACGAGAGCGGGCCGCTGGCCCAGCTCAGCGACCCGACCACCGAGGACGTCACCGGCGAGACCTATGGCGGGCTCAAGGTGCTGTGCGAAGACGCTTCCGTCGCGGCTTACGGCAAGGACAACGTCGCCCTCGTCCGGCCGACGTACGTCATCGGCCCGCACGACCCGACCGGTCGGTTCACCTGGTGGGTGCGCCGAGTTGCCGCCGGCGGCCGGGTGCTTGCGCCCGGACCGCATGAGGCCCCGATGCAGATCATCGACGCGCGCGACCAGGGCGAGTGGTGCGTCCGGCTCGCTGAGTCGGCAGACGCGGGCCCGTTCAACAGCGTGGCGCCGACGCCGCCCTTCGGCTTCGGCGACCTCCTCGACGCAGCCGTCCGCGCGGTCGGACCCCAGGGCACCGAGCTGGTCTGGGTCGACGGCGACTGGCTGCGCGAGCAGGGCGAGGACGGCCAGACCATGCCGCTGTGGACCGAGGGAGTCTCGGAGAACGTCATGGCCGCCGATCCGACGCGTGCCCTCAACACCGGGCTCTCGCCGCGACCACTCACCCAGACCGTCGCCGACACCTGGGTCTGGATGCAGGACGAGGACCCCGGACCGGTGGCCGGCTGGGGGATCTCACCCGAGCGCGAGGCCGAGCTGCTCGCGCTCTGGGACGCACGCGACCGCTGACGATCCCGGGCGGTTCTCCACTGCCGCCAGGCCAGATATCTCATTACACGCCGTGACAGGCTGAGCGAGGCCTGTGTCCGAATAGTCCCATACCGTCGCTTCTGCAGTCGCTCCCTGTCACCGCGCATGGCGATTCCGTGAAACCCGCGTCATCCCCCGTCGGCTCGGCAGTCACCATTTGCGAGCGGCCACACGTAGCCGCGACTCCACGACTCCTCCAGGGGCTCACCTTGTACCGCACACGTTCTCGGTCTGTGCGCGCTGCTGCGCTTGTCAGCGCCGCCTCAGCTGCTCTCATCGTCACCGCCCTCACTCCGGCGCACGCGTCGGAGCCGACCATCGACCACATCGTCTCGGCCGACCCGGCGAACTTCACGCCCAACGTCAACCAGGGCAAGGTCGACGCGATGGTCCAGATCGGCAGCCGGATCATCGCCGTCGGCAAGTTCACGTCGGTCACGGCGGCCGCGTCCGCCGGCGGCGCGACCTACACGCGCAACAGCATCTTCGCGTTCAACGCAACCACCGGCGTCATCGACACCGCCTTCGCGCCGAACGTCGGCACGAAAGAGGTGTTCGACATCGTCGACGCCGGCGACGGCACCGTCTACATCGGCGGTCTCATCGCGAAGGTCAACGGGACCAAGTCCAACAAGGTGGCGCGCATCAACGCCACCACCGGCGCCCTGATCTCAACCTTCAAGGCCCCGACGATCAACGGCGCCGTCAACGACATGCAACTGTCGGGCGGCCGCCTCTACATCGCGGGCGGCTTCACCACGATCGGCGGCCAGCCGCGGACCCTGCTCGCCGCGCTCAACCCGACGACCGGCGCAGACACCGGCTCGGTGGCGTTCACGTTCACCGACCCGTGGAATGGCGGCGCCCTCGGCATCAAGCACTTCGACATCAGCGACAACGGCTCGACCCTCGTCGCAGTCGGCAACTTCCGCAGCGTCAACGGCCAGAGCCGGCAGCAGATCATGATGGCCGACCTCACTGGGCCGAGCGCGACGCTCAGCGGCTGGTCGACCGACCGTTACACGACTCAGTGCGCCGGCGTGTTCGACACCTACATGCGCGACGTCGACATCGACCCCTCGGGCGGCTACTTCGTCGTCGCGGCGACGGGCGCGTACTCCGGCGGCGTCGGCTCCGGCACCCTGTGCGACACGGTCACTCGGTGGGAGCTCGGTGCGACCACCGGCGGCCAGAACCCGACCTGGGTCGACTACTCAGGCGGCGACACCTTCACCCAGGTGAAGGCGACTGGTGCCGCGATCTACGTCGGCGGACACTTCCGCTGGCTCAACAACCCGTACGCCAGCGATGCCGCCGGCGCCGGCTCGGTCAGCCGCGAGGGCATCGCGGCAGTCGACCCGCGCAACGGACTCCCGTTCAGCTGGAACCCGACCCGCGCCCGCGGCGTCGGCGTCTGGGAGTTCATGACGACATCGGACGGCCTGTGGGTCGGCCACGACACCAACCAGACCGGACACGAGGCGCGGAAGCGGATCGCGCTGTTCCCGTCCCCCGGCGGCACCGCCATCCCGACGGAGAACACCGGCTCTCTGCCCGGGGACGTCTACCTGCTCGGGCAGCCGGCCAGCGTGACCAGCGGGCACTGGGTCGCCCGGGTCAACGCCGCCGGCCCGACCCTGCTCGCGAACGACAACGGCCCGGACTGGTCGGCCGACACCGGCGACCAGCCGTCGTCGAATCACAACAGCAACAGCAACGCGGCAGACTGGGGCGACCTGCCGATCAGCCGTGGTGCGAATCTGCCGTCCTCCACCCCGACGGCGATCTTCTCCACTGAGCGCTGGTCGCCGAACGACAGCCCGAACATGCAGTGGGACTTCCCGGCTCCGGTCGGAGACAGCCTGACTGTCCGGCTGTACTTCTCCAATGGCTACAGCGGCACCTCCACTCCGGGACAACGCGTCTTCGACGTGGCTCTCGACGGCGCCACCGTGCTCGACAACTACGACATCGTCGCCGACACGGGCAACCAGACCGGCACGATGAAGGCGTTCGACATCACCAGCGACGGCAACGTCGACATCGACTTCTCCCACGTTGTGGAGAACCCGCTCGTCAATGGCATCGAGATCATCGACAACTCCATCCCGGCGCCCGGCCCCACGGCCAACGACACCGTCATCGACCGCGACTTCACCGGCTCGACCGTGACCGGCTCGCAGACCGTCGGC
Organism: Nocardioidaceae bacterium; assembly: GCA_035473375.1. Lineage (GTDB taxonomy): Bacteria > Actinomycetota > Actinomycetes > Propionibacteriales > Nocardioidaceae > DATIOH01. Next base: position 5,206 of record DATIOH010000089.1, read on the forward strand.
AACGGCGGCCAGTCTTGGAGCTCGGCCCGCGGCGCAGTCATGATCGACAACACGCTCTACACGGGCTGGTCCGACGGGACGCTCAAGGCGCGTACCTACAACGGGACCACCTTCGGGGCGGCGACGAATGTCAACCTCAACGGGCTCACCCAGTTCGCGAACGAGATCCCGAACATCACCGGGATGTTCTACGACAAGACGACCGCGCGGCTCTACTACAGCCTCGCCGGGCAGTCACAGCTGTACTACCGGTACTTCCAGCCCGAGAGCCGGACCGTCGGCGCTGTCGAGTTCGCCGGCCCGGCCAACGGCAACGGCCTCGACTTCCGCAACACGTCCGGACTCCTGCTCGACGGCGGGAGCCTGTACGTCGGCAACAGCACAAACGGAAACCTGGCGACGGTCGGCTGGAGCAACGGCCAGCTGACCGGCACGGCGACCGCCGTCAGCGGTCCCGGCATCGACGGGTACGACTGGCGAGCACGCGGAGCATTCGTCTACGCGGGTTAGCCAACGCCTCGCGAGAGGCCCAAGACCGCCTGTGTCGTGGCAGGTAGGGAAGGGGCGGGTGAGGGGCTCGGTCCCCTCGCCCGCCCCGCTTTCATTCGCTCCGCATGATGGGGTTCCCCAAAGTGGCTCCAGTTTGGGGAGTGCGCCGGACCTCTCCCTGCGGTTGGCCGTCCCCAAAGTGGCTCCAGTTTGGGGAGGTCTAGCGGGTGACCGGTCGGATCAGCCCTTCCTGGGCGACGGAGGCGATCAGCCGACCGTCGCGCGCGAAGACACTGCCGACGGCGAAGCCGGTGCCGCCCGACGCCGACGGCGACCGCTGGTCGAACAGCATCCACTCGTCGGTCCGGAACGAGCGGTGAAACCACATGCTGTGATCGAGCGATGCGGACTGCACCCTCGGCGACGAGACCAGCAACCCGTGCGGGACGAGCGCGACACCCAGCAACGTGAGGTCGCTGGCGTAGGTCAGGAGGCAGTCGTTCACGATCGGGTCGTCCGGCACGGCGCCGGCGACGCGTATCCAGATCTGAACTCGGGCCGGCTCGACGTCGCCGACGAGCGCGCCGCCGGGCCTGCTGTCGGCGGCGTAGCGAACGTCGAGCGCCGCCCACTCGCGCTCCCAGCTGCCGTCGTCAGGCCGCCCCGTCACCTTCCGGAAGAGGTCGCCGAGACTCGGGCAGTCTTCAGGGTCGGGCACGGTGGGCATGGCGCTCTGGTGGTCGAAGCCGGGCTCGTCGACGTGGAACGAGGCCGTCACGTAGAAGATCGCCCGACCGTGCTGCCGCGCAACGGTACGACGAGTCGCGAACGACCGCCCGTCGCGAATTCGCTCGACCTCGTAGACGATCGGCACCGCCGTGTCGCCGGGTCGGAGGAAGTACGAGTGCAGCGAGTGCAGCCGATAGGCCGGGTCGAGCGTCGCGGCGGCCGCGCGCAGCGCCTGCGCTGCGACCTGGCCGCCGAACACACGCTGCCTTGCGGTGTCGGGCTGTCGTCCCCGGAACAGGTCGACGTCGATTCGTTCGAGCTCGAGCAGGTCGAGCAGCTCGCTCACCGAGGCCGGCATCGACTTACGCCGCCCCGACGTTGGCTGTGATCCAGTCGTTGAGCGGCAAGAGGGCCCTCCAGCCGGCTCGCACCTCGTCGAGCGCCGCCCGGGTCCCGACCCACGGTGGCCGGCCGTGCTGCTTGAGCTCCATGAGCGACTTGTGGCGCAGGAGTGTGATCCGCGGATGGTCGGCGGCAATGCCACGGGGCCGGGTCTTGAGCCGCTCGCCCTCGAGCTGGAAGCCGTCGGCATCGAGCTCGCGAACGATCTCCGCAAGCGCGGCTCCGGTCGAGTCGGCGTCGACTGCCGTGCGGTAGCGGTCGACCTGGGCGCCGGAGTGCGAGTGGAACCCGCCGCCCACGAGCAGTCCGTCGGCGTCGACCTGCACATAGAAGCCGATGCCGGGCGACGGACCGGCGATCGCGCCCTGGTGCGTCTTGTACGGCGACTTGTCAGCGCTGAAGCGGATGTCGCGATGCGGGCGAAACACTTTGGCGGTGCCGAATTCCGGCTCTAGCTCGGCCAGCAGCGCTCGCATCGGGTCGCGAACGTATTCGTCGTACGTCTTCTTATGACTCGCCCAGTACGCCTTCGTGTTGTCGCGCTCGAGGCCTGCGTAGAACTCGAACGCCTCGTTCGCGAATCCCGAGAACGCCGCCACGCCACGACTCTCACATCCGGATGCGACGTCAGCAACCCCGGGTGCGGGTTGAACGCGGTCGTACATTGGCCGTGTGACCCCAACCACTGCCTCGTCGGCGGCGGCATCGTCGGCACCCCCCGCCATCGCGACGCTCGCCGCTCTCCGCTCCTCCGGCCACCAACACCGCACCGTCAAGGAGGAGCTCCGCGCGAACCTCGTCGGCTCCCTGCAGCGAGGCGACGATCCGTTCCCCGGGATCGTCGGCTTCGACGACACGGTCCTGCCCGAGGTCGAGACGGCAGTGCTGGCCGGCCACGACTTCGTCCTGCTCGGCGAGCGTGGGCAAGGCAAGTCTCGGCTGATGCGCACCCTGGTCGCCCTCCTCGACGAGTGGACTCCCGTCGTCGACGGCTGCGAGATCAACGACCATCCGTACGAGCCGGTCTGCACCCGCTGCCGGGCCCTCACCGCCGAACTCGGCGACGCGCTTCCCGTGGCATGGCGCAGCCGAGACGACCGATACGGCGAGAAGCTCGCCACGCCCGACACCAGCGTCGGCGACCTGGTCGGAGACGTCGACCCGACCAAGGTCGCCGAGGGCCGGGCGCTCGGCGACCCCGAAACCGTCCACTACGGCCTGCTGCCCCGCGCCAATCGGGGCATCTTCGGCATCAACGAGCTGCCCGACCTGGCCGAGCGGATTCAGGTCGCGCTGTTCAACGTGCTCGAGGAGCGCGACATTCAGGTGCGCGGCTACGCGCTGCGTCTGCCCCTCGACATCTTCCTGGTCGCGTCCGCCAACCCGGAGGACTACACCAACCGGGGCCGGATCATCACGCCGCTCAAGGACCGTTTCGGAGCAGAGGTTCGCACGCACTATCCGCTCGACGTCGACGACGAGGTGGCCTTGATCGGGCAGGAGGCGACGCTGGTCGCCGAGGTACCCGACCATCTCGTCGAGGTCGTTGCCCGCCTGGTCGACGAACTGCGCGACTCGTCGGCCGTCGATCAGCGGTCGGGGGTGTCGGCGCGGTTCGCCGTCGCCGCCGTCGAGGGACTGGCCGGCGCAGCGCTTCGCCGGGGCGCGCTGCTCGGTGAGGATGACGCCGTGGCCCGGGTCGGCGACCTGCCAGCCGTGCTCACGACGCTGCGCGGCAAGCTCGAGTTCGAGATGGGCGAGGAGGGCCGCGAGGCCGAGGTCGTCGCGCACCTGACCCGTCTTGCCGTTGTCGCGACGTATCGCGAGCGGCTGGTCGGCGTCGACCTGTCCGGCTTCACGGAGCACTTCGCCGAGGGCGACAGCGTCCGCACCGGCGCGCTGGTGTCGGGCTCCGACCTGCTCGCTCAGCTCGGAGGCGTGCCAGGCCTCGCCCAGGTACTGACCGCCCTCGGCGTCGGCGAGGACAACGTCACGCCCGGGCAGGTGGCGGCGGCGGTCGAGTTCGTGCTCGAGTCGCTGCACCTCACCCGCCGGCTGTCGAAGGACAGCCTCGACGGCACGACGGTCTACGGCAGCTGATGCCCAGCTGGAGGAGGCGCCGCCGCGACTCCGGCGACGGGTATCGCTACGGTGCCTGGCACGGCGGACCCGATCCCCTGGCGGCGCCATTCGACGTCCGCGCCGCTCTCGACGAGCTGGGCGAGGACATGCTCGAGGGGCGCTCGGCTCGCGAGGCGCTGCGCGAACTGCTCAACCGAGGCGCCGACGGTCGTCGCGGGCTGCGCGACGTCCGCCGTGACATCGCCCGTCAACGCCGGCGTCTCGAGCGCGGCCGACTCGACGGCACCATCGACCGGGTGCGGCAGATGCTCGACCAGGCACTGGCCGCCGAGCGCGAGGCACTCGCCGCCGACGACTCCGACGACGCACGGCTGGCGGAGATGTCGCTCGACGCCCTGCCGCCCGACACCGCGGGCTCCGTCCGCGAACTGTCCGAGTACGACTGGAAATCACCGGAGGCCCGGGCTGGATACGAGCAGATCCAGCAGATGCTGCGGACAGAGGTGCTCGACGCCCAGTTCGCCGGCATCCGGCAGGCGCTGCAAGGCGGCGACCCCGAGTCGATGCAGGCGGTCCGCGACATGCTGGCCGACCTCAACGAGCTGCTGGCCGACCACGCCCGGGGCGAGGACACCGAGCGGCAGTTCGACGAGTTCATGGACAAACACGGGGAGTTCTTCCCGGACAACCCGTCGAACGCCGACGAGCTGATCGACTCGCTGGCCCGCCGGCAGGCCGCTGCCGAGCGGCTGATGCGGTCGCTGTCGCGGCAGCAGCGAGCCGAGCTCGCCGAGTTGATGCAGCAGGCGCTCGGCGACGCCGACCTCGCGAGCCAGCTCGCCCAACTGCGCGACAACCTGTCAGCGCTGCGGCCCGGCATGATGCGCGGTCAGCAGCCGGCGGACTTCGGCGACGGCGACCAACTCGGATACGGGCAGGCAGTCGGAGCGCTCGCTGAACTCGCCGACCTCGAGGCACTCGATCGTCAGCTCGGGCAGGACTACCCCGGTGCCTCGCTCGACGACATCGACGTCGAGGCCCTTGACCGACAACTGCCGCCGTCGGTCGTCGAGGACGTCCGGGCGCTGCGCAATCTCGAGGCCGAGCTCGAGCGTCAGGGCTACCTGTATCGCAATGGGGAGACCCTCACCCTCACGCCGAAAGCGCTGCGACGGCTCGGCGAGACTGCGCTGAGGCGGATCTTCTCGGCGCTGGAGGCACCGGCCCGCGGCGCCCACGACGACCCTCGCGCCGGCGCCGCCGACGAGCGGACCGGCGCATTCCTGCCGTGGCAGTTCGGGGACGAGTCGCCGATCGACGCGGTTCGCACCGTGCACAACGCGGTGCTCCGCCGTGCCGCACGCCGCGCGGACGACGGGCCCGACGACGCCCTCCTGGCCGTCGACGACTTTGTCATCGCCGAGACCGAGCGGCGGACGTCGGCGGCGGTGGCGCTGTGCGTCGACCTGTCGTTCTCGATGATCCAAGAGGATCGCTGGGCGCCGATGAAGCAGACCGCGCTCGCACTGTCGCACCTGATCGCCACCCGCTATCGCAGCGACGCACTCGAGATCATCGGCTTCGACCGCAACGCGCGTCGGCTCTCACCCCTTCAGCTCGCGGAAGTCGAGCCCGAGTGGGTCCAGGGCACGAACCTGCATCATGCGCTGATGCTCGCCGGACGACACCTCCGACGACACCCCGACGCCGAGCCGGTGGTCATGATCGTGACGGACGGCGAGCCCACCGCCCACGTCGAGCCGGACGGGTCGGCGTTCTTCCACTGGCCCCCGATCGCCGATACGTTGCAGGCGACGGTAGCCGAGGTCGACGCGTTGACCCGCTACGGCGCAACGCTCAACTTCTTCCTGCTCGGCGACGACCCGGGCCTGGCGCGCTTCGTCGACGCCGTCGCCCGGCGCAACGGCGGACGCGTCTTCACACCGGAGCTCGACCGGCTCGGCGAGTACGTCGTGGCCGACTACCTGCGGATGCGCCGCGGCCGCCGCCACTCCGCCTAATCCGCGAAACGCCAGGAATGGTTGTTCCAAACGCCAAGAATGGTTGGCGGTCGCAACCACGGCTGGCGTTTCGCGCAACCACCGCTGGCGTTTCGCGCAACCACGGCTGGCGTTTCGGCGATGCGCGGGTGGACTC